>CAZBKS010000235.1:0-4414 GCA_964492475.1 uncultured Syntrophomonas sp.
GGTAAACATATCCCAGTATTTTTCTTCTCGTTTGGCCAGGTAGTCAGTCATGTCCTCGATTTCATCATCCAGGTTGTCGATCAATTTACCCAGATAGCTGTCCTCATCATTAGTGGTGCTTGCTCCGGCCCGGTTGGTGATATTGGTCATGGCCGCATCCATCTTGTCCAGCACATTGCGGGCCAGGCCATTGTTGCTGGTACCGGTGAACAGCTCCATAACTCCTTGCGTATCATCGGTCAGGGCCTCTCTCAGTTTGTCTTCATCTATATACAACTTGCCGTTGTCACTGTAATTGCTGCTGGTAGTGATGCCAATAGCAGAAAGGCTGGTATAGATATTGCCTTCACTCACCCCTGCAACTTGGCTGGTCATCAAAGAACGCAGCCCGCTGTATATACCGCTCAGGAGAGAATCACCCTTTAGCAATCCGGTCTTGGTTTTCTCTTCCCAGAGCTCAATCTGTTTGTCGGTCATCTCCTCTTTTTCCGCATCAGTCAGAGGCACGTAATCATAATCCCTTTTTTCTTTAAGGGTACTGCCTACCAGGTCTATAGCCTCGTTATATGCATCGACAAAAGCAGTGATTTTTTCCATCAAGGCATCAGTATCATTTTTTACGGTTACGGTGGTTTGACCAATACTGGATATATCAAAAGTAATATTCATCAGGGTAAATTGATTGGAGGAAAAAGTCAGGCCGCTAATGCCTTTGAATTCAATTTCGGCATCGGTGCCGGTGCCTAAATTTACCGGCACGTCTTCCGTGGCCAGATCTCCGCTGTACAGCTTGAGAGTATCCCGCAGGAATCCACTGGAATCATCAGTAATATCAATAGTGGCACTGCTGCCAATCTCATCCGTAACCAGGAAAACCCGGTCCAGACCTTCGTCATAAGTAACAGTGAAACCAAGGTCGGCCTCATTTATCTCACTTATTACATCATCCAGACTGTCGGTATCGGCGTCAAAGGTAAAAGTCTGGGAACCATTGGAGCCAGACAGGGTAAAACTAAGCTCTCCACTTAGTCCAAACTGGGTAGCCAGGGTGGTAGTGTCCTCACCGGAACCCATGCTGGCCGAGCTGGCGGCAGTAACCCCGCTGGCCAGGCTGAGCACATTAATGGTATAAGTTCCATCAGCAGCACTGGTGCTGGGGGTGGCGCTCAGTACGCTGCTGTTGGATACTGTGGCGCTTTTGGTTTGAAAGGTATTCTGCAGACACAGGTCATACAGAGCCGTACGGGCAGCCAGTACTTTGGTATTGATCTCCAAATAGGCCTCCTGTTTCCATTCCAGCAACTGCTGCTCTTTCTTGATTGCATCCAGTTTTGTACTTTCAGCATCCATTAATTCTTCTACCATGGCTTCGGTATCCAGGCCGCTGACCAGGCCGCTAACCCGGGTAGTTGAGGATGCGTCGGTTGCTCCTGTTATTGACGACATATTATCCCTCCTTTGCATTTGGGCAATCTCTATATTGCTTATGCTATTTCCATGTATCCAGATAGGCTTTTATATTAGCAACCTGCTGTACTGCCTGCAGATTGGTGTTTACAATTTCTTCGTAAATTTCTTTACGGAAAATGGTAACTTCACGGGGTGCCGTTATACCCAGCTTTATATTATCACCTTGAACATCGATTACAGTTATTTGAATATTGTCATTCAAAATGATGGTTTCCCCTTTTTTCCGGTTTAAAACCAGCATCCTTTATTCCCCCTCGCAGTTAGTACCCGGCTTATTTTCACGGCCCGGCGGGAAAATAAGGTGCCTGGTTTTGTATTCTGATCTCTGGGGAATATACTGCATTCCCCGTTTGCCAACCGTATCTATAACCAGTGGAGCAAAGAGGTTGGCAGTAGCTTGTTTAAAATCCTCCGGTATATTCAAGATACTTAATAGACTTAAACTGTCTTGGTTGGCATTTAATTTCTTTAGTTCTTCATCCGATACCTCTACGCTGTAATCGGGGAAAAATACAAACGGGTCTACCGTGACCAGACACAACTCCGGATTATTGACTGCCAGCAGGTAGAAAAACGGTCCTTGTTTATCCAAAGGTATAATTACAAATTCCTTGTCTTCTTCAAAGGCCGGAATGCCGGTCGGAAATTCCACTATAGCTTGTTCATCGATTTCTATAGTACCGAGTATTTTGTTCTCTATAATCACTTTTTATCTCCCCCAAAATGGTAAGTTATGCCATCTGATCAACGTTGGAACCGGTATATTCTATTTCAATCTTGTTTTTCTGGCGCAGATAAATTTCCACATCTCCCGGCTGAAAATTATTCTCAACATATCCTGGAGCCACATCTATGCTCAGCTCGGTCGGAATATAGTTTATTTGCAGAGGATGAACGGTAAATTCTATTTCCGGTCCTGGAGCAGGATTCATTTCCAGATACGGATAATCACTCCAGGCTTTCTGCCTGGATGCAATGATTTCCTTAAAAGCTCCCGGGTTTTCAATATGAACCATCCGTTCGCCTTCCCGAGCCCGCCGCGCAGTTCCTTCCAGGCAGGCCTGCCGCCCCTTGCCGGCAAAATAACGAGCAAATTCGTCTATGTTCATGTGCAGCCCGCTGGTATAACATACGCTCTGGTCAATATAAAGATCCGGCGGCGTGCTTTCGATCTCCAGCTTAGACGAATTAGTAGATATTTCTAAATCAGGTTTTTCATTATGCAGCTTTAGGAGCGGAGCCCGTATATTAGCCCCAATTATCGGATATTGTTGATGTATTTCCAGGCTCATCCGCCATCACCCCTGCCTAACTTATGAAGTCTACCAGAGATACCTGTATAATTTTGGAACCTACGGATAACGAGGCATTAAAAACGTTTTCCATTGTTGTCAGGGTAACAGCTGCTTCGGTTATATCGGTATCCATATTATCAGACATTAAACCGGTCAAGGTAAGATTCATGGTCTTCAGACGGCTTTGCTGCAGCTCCATCCGATTTGTTCTGGCGCCTACGGTGGCCCGCTTATTCAGCAAATCATTGATTTTATCATCCACTCCTGCAAGGTCTGCACTTATAGCATCCGTATCCCCTGAAGCGATATCACTCATTAAATCATCTATAACGGCAAAAATGCCGCCATCCGCATCGCCTAGTTCATCCACTCCGCTAGGACTTCCGAAAAATCCAGTCATGTCGATGTTCAGTTCTATAGTAACTCCGATGCTGATTTCCACCTCTATACTTTTATTATTACCCAGCCATTCGCTTTCTCCGCAGGGAGCGGTATTAGAATTGGTCCCGGCAAAAATGTATTTACCGCCATAGGTAGAATTGGCTATTACCTTAATTTGCTCTTTTAATGCCGCTATTTCTTCATTAATAGCTGTTCGTTCAAGTTCATCATTGGTTCCATTAGCGGCCTGTACTGTTAAGTCCCTCATATTCTGCAAAATATCGCCCAATTCTCCTAAAGCAGTATCAACGGTATCCTCATAGCTTATGGCCTCTTTAACATTGCTGAGATACTGATCGTTTTCAGCTATCTGGGTGCGGTATTTCAAGCTCTTATACAAACCTACCGGATCATCTGATGGTTTTAGGATTTTCTGGCCGCTTGCTATTTGTTCCTCTACTTTGGCCAATTGCCCCAGATTGCTGCTAATACTCCTCTTCAAGGAATTACTCACCATATTGCTGGTAACCCGCATTTTATCACCTTACCTTCCTACCACACCGGTCGAATTAATTAGTTTATTCAGCACTTCATCAATGGCGGTTATATAGCGGGAAGCCGCATTATAAGCATGCTGATATGCAAGCATGTTCACCATTTCTTCATCCAGGGATACGCCGGATATGGATTCACGATTTTCTTCCAGTTCAGCTACCAGGGTTTCCTGGTTGGAGAGCATGGCCTGTGCGGTATCGCTGTCCACCCCCACCCCAGCAATTAGGGAAGTCCAGTAATCATCCACTGTTACATCGGCTATCATTCCGCTATATGAGCTCAAGGCGGAAAAAGCTGTGCTGCCGCCCAGCAGCCCGGCATCACTTACACCTTCAAAACCGCTGTTTTCCGAGCTGAATTTGAGGCTGCCGCCATAACAGCTGACAGTAATACTAACCCCCGCAGTACTGAGGTCAGTATTGGCATCCAACTGTTCCTGGATAGCATCAGCCACTTCCTGCAGATCATCGTAGTCTCCACTCAAGGTAATAGTTGTGGTACTGCCTCCTCCGTAGGAAATAGTTAAATCCCCGCTAAGACTGCTAAGCGGAAAATCTCCCAGTACTCCTTCCAGTGAATCACTCACGGTATAGTATTGTTCGCTATAAGCATTTTGTTTAAGATTGGCAATGCTCAGAGCCAGACTTCCATCCCCGGTATTTATCTCATTGCCGTCTTCATCGTAAGTGCAATTGCTGGCAGCGGCAATATTC
>CAZBKS010000236.1:0-4412 GCA_964492475.1 uncultured Syntrophomonas sp.
TGCTTCTACCAAAAAGGAAGCAAAAAGAACGTCCCCCTGCTTCTGGACAATAAAAAAATGTTGCATTATATTTAATAAAGTGTAATTCTAGATAAGCAGATGTCAGTAAAACAATTTTAAGGAGTGTATTTGCTTTGAGTGGATTTTTTGGTGTGGTATCAAAAGAAGATTGCGTAACGGATGTGTATTTTGGTACCGATTACCATTCGCACCTGGGTACTAGTACAGGTGGAATGGCTATTTGGAGCGGAAACTGTTTTAACAGATCTATACATAACATCGAAAGTACTCAGTTCAGAGCAAAATTTGAATCTGAGCTGCCCAAAATGAAAGGCAATATGGGTATCGGATGCATAAGTGATACAGAACCTCAGCCTTTGACGGTGCGTTCACGCCTTGGTCAATATGCGATAAGCACAGTAGGAAGAATCAATAATTTATATGAAATAGCAGACAAAGAATTGAATCGAAATATTCATTTTCTGGAAACGAGTAAGGGGACTATTAATCCAACTGAGTTTGTATCTGTAATTATAGATCAGGAAAACTCTTTCAAGGATGGTTTATTAAAAGCCCAGGAACTGATTCAAGGGTCCTGTTCAATTCTGCTTTTGACATCCCAGGGGATTTATGCCGCCAGGGATAAACTGGGCAGAACGCCTTTAATAGTAGGCAAGAAAGAAGGTTCATACTGCGTTTCCTTTGAGTCCTCTACTTTTACCAACCTGGGATATACCTTCACCTACGAACTTGGCCCGGGAGAAATTATTTTTCTAACCCCTGATGGTATTGAGAAAATTGCGCCCCCTGAAGACAAAATGAAAATTTGTGCTTTCCTGTGGGTCTATTATGGTTATCCATCCTCAACTTACGAGGGAATGAACGTGGAGGTTATGCGTTATAGAAATGGCGCAGCAATGGCCAAAAACGACAATATAGAAATTGATATGGTTGCCGGAATACCTGACTCGGGGGTTGGACATGCCATCGGTTATTCCAACCAATCGAAAGTACCCTATGGACGTCCTTTCATAAAATATACACCAACCTGGGCCAGGAGTTTTATGCCGCAGGATCAGCATATAAGAAATCTTGTGGCAAGAATGAAACTGATGCCCATTCCTGAACTGATTTCTGACCAACGACTGCTGTTCTGTGATGATTCCATTGTTCGCGGTACCCAACTGAGAGAAACTGTGGATCTGTTATATAAATGCAACGCTCGTGAAGTTCATATTCGATCAGCTTGCCCGCCTCTGGTATTCGGTTGCAAGTACCTGAACTTCTCAACTTCCCGGTCAGAAATGGATCTTATAGCAAGACAGGCCATTATCGAACTTGAGGGGAAAGAACCGGAGTCTTTCGATGCCTATTGTGATCCCCTCAATGAAAAGTACAATTGTATGGTGAATTGTATTAAAAATAAACTCAACTTTTCAACGCTAAAGTACCAAAACATTCATGACATGCTGGATGCCATCGGTATAGACAAGGATAAAATCTGTACCTACTGCTGGAATGGGAAGGAATAGCAAAGGCGCAACAAAACGTAAAATGAAAGCTATTATTCATTTTGTATCTCAGTGAGTATGAAACCGCTGGATATGTTCCCTATAACAGGTTGTGTAGAGAATTATTTGTCCAATAAGCGTTGCAGCACACGCTGAAGCAAGGTTTTCTTGGCTGCAGAAGCTGGAATCCGGTCGCCATCATCTATGCTCTCACTGGTTTGAACTACACCGGCTTTGCTGTCAAGAGGAGGTCCTGGTCTAATGATTATGCGTACTAGTTTTTCCTGTTCGGCTGGAAGCACTATATTGACTTTACTAGGAATTTTATCTTTTGGTTTTGCCTCAGCAGGCTGCTCTCTGCGTTTCTCCTGGTGCTGAAACACACTGGGGTGAGAGCGATGGCTTTGAGTTTCTCTCAAGTTGGACCCGGAAACTGCCTGAGCCAAATTGCTCTGCTGTGAATTGGCTTGTATCCATTTCTCGATCGAAGCTCTGCGCTTATTTAAAACAGCCTCCGAGGGCAATTCCGCTTCATCAATCATAGCTCCGATATGCTCTTCTATTTCATAGAGGGTCATAATGTCTTCGCCTGTAACCAAAGTAATGGCCCGGCCTCCGTTCCCGGCTCTGCCGGTACGCCCGATCCTGTGCACATAGCTGTCTTTTTCGATAGGTACATCATAATTTATCACCAGGGACAAATCGTCGATGTGAATACCGCGGGCTGCGACATCTGTGGCTACCAGCAGATGAAACTGCCCCTGCTTGAACTGCTGTAAGGTATTCAGCCGTTTTACCTGGGGGATATCTCCGTGCAGCACCTTGGATAAGTACCCTTTTCGGGATAGAAATCTCTGAACTCTATCGACAGTATTTCGTGTGTTACAGAAAATCATACAACTTTCCGGCTGCTCCAACAGAAGCAGACGGTTTAACTGCGTGTTCTTTTCGTTATTATTCACACGGTAATATACTTGTTGGGTAGTATCTACTGTCATGGTCTGCGATTCAATCTCTATAGTTACTGGATTTTTCATATACTCCCGGCAAATTTTACGGATTTCAGCAGGTATGGTGGCTGAAAAAAGGAGAGTCATCCTGTCTCTGGGAAGGGTCTTGATAATTCTCTCCACCTGATCCAGGAAGCCCATGTCCAGCATCCGGTCCGCTTCATCAAGTACTAAAAAGCGCAGATGTTTGGTTTTTAGATTTCCGTGACTGATGTGATCATAGACCCGGCCCGGTGTTCCGGTAACAATGGAAACTCCTTTATTAAGGGCTTGAAGTTCAACATTCATATTGTGCTGCCCGTATACAGCCGTTGTCTTATGTCGAAGATGCTTTGACATCTGTTTGAGATCACTGTCTACCTGGACTGCCAACTCCCGTGTCGGGGTGAGAATCAGACCCTGGGGTCCTAACCCTTCCGGGTCAGTCATTTGCAGCATGGACACGCCAAAGACCGCAGTCTTGCCGCTGCCCGTTTTAGACATTACGATCAGATCTTCCTTGTTCAAAATATGAGGAATTGCCATTCTCTGAACCTCTGTAGGTGCCTCAAAGCCCATCTCTTCAAGGGCCTTTAAAATAGGAGGCAAAACGCCAAGGTTTTTAAAACTACTGTTCATTATTATCTTCTTTCATTATTGCTAGCTTTAATCATATCATGTACTTCTGGTTTATTCTAGTCGTGGGGATAAAAAGTGTCCGAGGACGGGTTTGTTGCCACATCCTCCTGTTCTCTGAGCACCCAACATTAATCCTGAATTGACTCGGATATATGTTATTTGTATATCTACATGTATGTAAGTCACATATTAAAATGCTCATTATGCGTATAAGTTTACAAAAAACCTGTTCGTAACACCTTACAATAGAAAAAAGCGCCGGGATACGGCGCTTTTCGTTTTAATACTTCATATTATTTTGCGGTAGTCGGTGCATTACCTGAGGGCATCTGCCTTCCGCCCGGCCCATTTTGTCCGCCCTGGCCACCCTGGCCTTTCATGCCTCCCATCCCGCCGGTGACCTGAGAGCCATCATCAGAGATGGTGGTGACCGTGCCGGAGATGGTGACATCAGTCAACTCGGTGCTCCCGGAACAAGTGCCGCTGGTATACATTCCGTCTTTGTTTTGACCACTGCAGGTTCCGCCCGAACTCAGGGTGTATGTCTTTCCCTGCTCCAGCTCGGGGGTGCTGATAACAATGACCTGATAATCCTTGCAGGGAGCGAAGGTTATAATCGTGTTTCCGCCTTCATCCACCAGGTTTACGAGTGTTCCAGCCTTCTGAGTGGAGGAGTAATAAACCATAAGCGAGTTTTGTGATGAGGTATTCCCAGGAGCTTGTGCCATACCGGAGCTGCCAGCTATGGCAAGTACTCCACCTGTTACCTCGCAACTGCCCATGTAGTCTATGGCTCCATTGCCATTATTGGTTGGTCCGTTAACCAGCACCGTGCCGCCATCGAAATATAGCGCTCCATTGGAGTCGATACCGTCACCATAGGCATCGATATACACATAACCGCCGGTAATGCGGATATAAGAAGATCCATCGCTGCTGAAATTATTTTCTCCTGTCCTGCCCATTGAAGAACCATCATTGCCACCAGCTGAATTGAGTCCGTCATCTCGCGCAGTGATACTTACAGCACCGTCGTTTATAGTGATAGACCTACTCTCCAAACCTTCGTAACTCTTCGTTATAACGATGGAGCCTTCGTTAACTGTAAGGGAAGTGTCGGCATGGATCCCGTCGTCTCCGGAGGAAATCTTAATATCTCCCGCATTGATCAGAATCTCGCCGTTGCAATGTATGGAGTCATCAGAGGAGTCAATCGAAAACACACCCCCACTGATGGTGATGCCGGTGCCCGCTTTGATGCCTTTAGATGAAA
>CAZBKS010000237.1:0-4399 GCA_964492475.1 uncultured Syntrophomonas sp.
GGAAGTAGTACTGGTACCGGGTAAAGAAGGAGCAGTAGATATTGATGCTATGATTCAGGCGGTTGATGGCCAAACTGCCTGTGCGGTCATTCAACAGCCGAATTTCTATGGAATACTGGAAGAAGCTGAAGCCCTGGAAAAGAAGGTGCATGAAAACAAAGGTATGTTTATCATGGCCGTGGAACCCATTTCACTGGCCTTATTAAAGTCTCCTGCTGAGTGGGGAGCCGATATAGCAGTGGGGGAGGGACAGCCCCTGGGAAACAGTTTGAGCATGGGAGGACCCTACCTGGGATTTTTTGCGGCCCGAAGGGACCTGATGCGTAAAATTCCAGGCCGAATAGTTGGACAAACCAGAGATCTGGATGGCAAGCGGGCTTATGTCTTAACCCTGCAGGCTCGGGAACAGCATATCCGGCGTGAAAAAGCGGGATCCAATATATGCTCCAATGAAGCTTTGTGTGCTCTGGCTGCCAGCATGTATTTGACTTTTGTGGGGGAAAAAGGCCTTAAGGATATAGCAACTCGCTGCCACCAGCTGGCATCATATGCCAGGCAGCAATTTGAACAGGCAGGAATTGAATTAAAATTTAAAAAGCCTTACTTTATGGAATTTGCAGTCAAGGTTAGTGATCCTGCTGCCGCCAATCATAAACTGCTGAAAAATGGTATCATAGGCGGATACCAACTGGATGATGCCCTGCTACTGGCTTTCACGGAGAAGAGGACCAGAGAAGAAATCGACCGGCTGGTTGCAGTGTTGGGAGGGAAATAGGATGAGTAAAATTATCTTCGAAAAACATATACAGGATAGCAATACCTTTGCCCTGCCTGAGCTGGCAATACCTACGGTTGATATTAGCATGAGCATTCCCCAACAATTCCTGCGCAGGCAGGATATAGCGCTGCCGGAGGTCAGTGAGGTTGAGGCAGTGCGGCATTTTACGGAACTATCTACTCGCGCGTATGGGGTGGATAGCGGTTTTTATCCGCTGGGATCCTGTACCATGAAATATAATCCCAAGATCAATGAGTGGGCTAGTAGGCTGCCAGGTTTGGCTGGAATTCATCCTTACCAGGCGGAAGAGACTATGCAAGGTGCTTTGCAGATATATTATGAGATGCAGGAAATGTTGTGTGAAATAACCGGCATGGATGGCTTTTCACTTCAGCCTGCGGCTGGGGCGCATGGTGAAATGACCGGGGTCATGACTATCAAAGCCTACCATAATAACCGTCAGGATTACCAGAGAACCAAAATGATGGTTCCTGACTCAGCCCATGGAACTAATCCGGCCACTGCTAACGTGGTAGGATATGATGTGATCGAAGTGAATTCAAATGATCGCGGTTTGGTGGATCTGGATGATCTGCGGGCTAAAATGAATGATCAGGTAGCCGGCCTGATGCTTACCAACCCCAATACTCTGGGGCTGTTTGAAGAAGAAATCCAGGAAATTGCAGCCATAGTACATGAAGGCGGGGGATTGCTCTACTATGATGGAGCTAATCTGAACGGAGTCATAGGTATTGCCAGGCCTGGAGATATGGGGTTTGATGTTATACACGTAAACCTGCACAAGACTTTTGGCACCCCTCACGGCGGTGGAGGGCCGGGTTCAGGACCGGTTGGAGTTAAATCTCAACTGCTGGACTTCCTGCCCCGGCCAGTGGCAGTTAAAAAGGGCGATACCTATGGATTTAACTACGATATGCCACTATCTATAGGCAAAGTGAAAAACTTCTATGGAAATTTTGGAGTTATAGTGAAAGCCTATGTGTATATTAAAGCACTGGGAGCAGAAGGGATAAAAGAAGTCTGTCAACACGCGGTATTAAATGCCAATTACCTGCGCCATCAACTAAGTGATAATTATAATATCCCCCTGGATAGACTATGCAAACATGAATTTGTAGCTAATTCCAAAAAGCAGGCTGATCAGAATGGTATATCTACCATGGACATCGCCAAACGTCTTATTGATTACGGATATCATCCACCGACCATCTATTTCCCGTTAATTGTCAGTGAAGCGATAATGATTGAGCCTACTGAAACCGAATGTAAAGAGCGGTTGGATGAGTTTGTGGAAGCTATGCGAGCTATCGCCCGGGAAGCGGCAGAAGAACCGGAATTGGTCACCAATGCCCCCCATAATGCGGTGATTAAACGAGTCGATGAAGTAACCGCTGCACGTAAACCAGTGGTTAAGTGGGAGACCCCTTGAACATGAAAGATCTGATTATTATAGGCGGAGGTCCAGGTGGCTACGTGGCTGCCATCCGCGCCCGTCAGCTGGGTATGAGCGTAGTGTTGATTGAAAAGTTTCGCGTGGGTGGAGTCTGTTTGCACCGGGGCTGTATTCCCACCAAGGCATACTACCGTAATGCTCTTGCTCTGAGGGATATAAGCAAGAGCGGTGAATTTAACATACAGGTAGATAATGTATCTTTTGATATGGCCGGGGCCCGGGAACGCAAAAATAAAATCGTAAGTGATTTATCTTTGGGCATCGAAAAACTCCTGCAGGCCAATGGGGTCAAAAAGATTGCCGGTGAGGCCAGGTTACTGGATAAAAACACGGTGCTGGTAAATGGCGAACCTATTCAGGGCCGAAACCTGCTGCTGGCCACCGGTTCAGTTCCTGCTTCGCTGCCGATTCCTGGTATTGATTTGCCGGGAGTCTTGAACAGCGACCAGATTCTGGAGTTGGAACAGGTGCCGGAGAGACTGGCGGTTATCGGGGGAGGAGTCATAGGACTGGAGTTTGCCTGCATATTTAATTATTTTGGCAGCCAAGTAAGCGTATTTGAATATATGCCTTATCTGTTGAACACCATGGATAACGAACTGGGCAAACGCATGTTGGTATTTTTGAAAAAACAGCAAATAGCAGTGCATACTTCTGCCTTGATAGAAAAAATTGAAACAGATTCCGCTGCCTTGAAGATTAGCGCCCAGGGGAAAAAAGGAGTTATTGAAGACCAGGCGGACATCATATTAGCGGCTGGGGGCAGGAGACCTTACACAGAGGGATTAGGCCTGGAAAGACTGGGGATAGACCTGGATCAATCGGGTTTTATAAAAGTTAGTAATAGCTTTTCTACTAATATAGACAACATATATGCCATCGGCGATGTAATCGGAGGCTATATGCTGGCCCATGCTGCATCAGAAGAAGGTATGGCCGCAGTTGAAAATATGGCTGGACATAATGCAAAGGTTCATTATCATGCGGTACCCGGATGTGTTTTCACCATCCCTGAGATTGCCAGTGTTGGCATGAGTGAAGAGGAGGCCCGGGCCCGGGGGATCGAATACCGGACCGGGAAATGCCAGTTTGCTGCTAATGGCAAGGCTCTTACTTTGGGAGAAACCGATGGTATTATTAAAGTTATGGCCGACCAGGATGATGTAATTATTGGGGTGCATATAATCGGGCCTCATGCCAGCGATTTAATAAGCGAAGGGACTATGATGGTAAAAAAACGAATGAAAGTGACAGAAATCCCAGGTATTATTCATCCCCATCCCACCTTGTGCGAAGCTTTAATGGAAGCGGTACTCGATGTTAGAGGACAAGCTGTCCATCTTGCTCCACCCCGGTCTTAAGGTTGGTGCCAGGCACCGTTAACTTACTTATTAACCTATAGCGAGCCCAAATTGCACTCTAAATTCGCTTTATGAAGGAGTGTTAGCCGGATGATAGAGATTATCAACAACTCCCATGATCCCTATTTCAACCTGGCTCTGGAAGAATATTCGGTAAAATACCTGCCCGGCGGCCATAGTTATTTAATTCTATGGCAGAACCAGCCGGCGGTAATTATAGGCCGCAACCAGAATACCATTGAAGAAATAAATCAAGCCTACATTAAAGAGCAAGGCATACAGGTGGTGCGCAGAATGTCCGGGGGAGGTGCTGTTTACCACGATCTGGGTAATCTGAATTTTACTATGGTGGTTAATGAAAATAACAACTTCGCCAACTTTGAGAAATTCACCCGCCCGGTAATAGCAGCTCTTGAAAGAATAGGAATTGAGGCTGAAAACAATGGGAGAAACGATATTACCATTAAAGGGAGAAAGTTTTCAGGCAATGCCCAGTTCAAGTTTAAAGAAAGGCTTTTGCATCATGGCACCATCTTATTTGACTCCAAGCTGGAAGATATGGTCCGGGCATTAAATCCAAATGCCGATAAAATATCTTCCAAGGGTATTAAATCGGTCAGGAGCAGGGTTACCAATATCAGTGAACATCTGCCCAACCCGGTCAGTATAGAGGAGTTCAAGCAGATACTGGCGGAAGAAGTGCTGCAGATGGAAGATGATAACCATACCTATTCGCTCTCTGATACCGATCTGCGAGGAGTACACGATTTGAAGGATAATAAATAT
>CAZBKS010000238.1:0-3613 GCA_964492475.1 uncultured Syntrophomonas sp.
GGGATTTTAATACCGCTCATAAAGAAATTGATCTCAAAAACCCAAAAGCGAATGAGACCCGATCCGGATTCCTGCCGGTAGAAAGAGCAGTCCTGGATGCTTTCCTGGCCAGAGGATATATAGATGCTTTTCGATGCCTGTTTCCGGAAAAGATCCAGTATTCATGGTGGAGCTACAGAACTATGGCCAGGGAAAGGAATGCAGGATGGAGAATTGATTATTTTTATGTGAGCCAGGAGCTGATGAAACACGTGCGGGACTGCAGGATATTAGACGAGGTAATGGGATCAGATCATTGTCCCATCTTATTAGAATTAGAAATAGAACAAGTATAACTCTTTTACTAATAGATGACCGGATTTGAGAAGAGGATAAAAATAAAATAATATTGTATATAATAATATTGTGTAATACAATAAAACCAGTTGAATTATATTGACAACTTAATTTCACTCATAAGGGGTGGGTTTTATGATAACCAAATTATTCTTAGAAATTAAAAATATTCTGGCTGACTTGGCGTCCACTTTAATAACTGGTCGGCATAAGGATGCAGCTGACTTGGCGATGCGATTATCAGAACAAAGCAGACGCTTGGCCGAAGAACTCTGCAATGATGTCAGATAATGCAAAATGAATAATTAAAACCAATAATCCCCGGTTATCAGCCGGGGATTTTCGCTTCTTTGATGACAGTTATGATACTGTAACCGGCCCAGGTGGTTCTCCATTTACGGGGACAAAGTGTCATCTTTTCGTTGTTGAGTTCAAAGTACCCTTCTAATATATCCCAGGGCTTTCTAGTTCTTCAATATTTCTATAAAGGCTTCTATCCTGGTTCTCAGCTGTTCAGAATCCTGTTCACTATAATCAGTTTCAATATGAAGGAATGGTATACCCTCATTTCTTAATGTTTCTCTGAGCAGGTAACTCTCAGTGGAATATATGCCGCAGAATTGCAAAGTATAGTCTATTACACCGTCTGCTTTATAGTCTTTAACATAACGAACAATATCTTCCATGCGGGCCTGATTGGGAGTAAAACAGGCACAGTTGGTCTTCATGTATCTGTCTGCCAGGGCCATAATCTGTCCGTTAAGGTCGGTTTTGTTTTCATCTGCCAGTTCTTCGAAGTAACGAGTGCCAGTGCAGGATTCTTCACAAACCACTACCGCCCCTGATGTCTCAATCAGGTGATGAAGTTTCCAATTGGGCAGGGCCATAGGCGTTCCGGTTACCAATATACGTGGAGCATCTGATGGAAAAGGACCTTCTCCATTAATAATCCTTTCATCCAGTTCATCGCAGAGAATATTGGTCATCTCTGTAAAACGAATCGGGTCATCATAAAATGCTACCTGGATTACCATGAGGGCATCTTTGCCGCTGATGGGTACCGGCGACACCTGACGGGTTCTATTAAGACGCTTGAGGGCCTTACGTTTATTATTAATAGTTGTGATGCTTTCGGCCAGAGTATCAAATGTTAGCTGGTTTCCGGTTAATTGCTGGGCTATTTCAACCAGCTGCCATATTTCTTCGGCAAAGCGTTGAATATCTTTTTCTCTTTTCATCTGTGGTACTTCCATTACATGCATAGGAACATCCTGGCCTAGAATTTCCCAGGCCTTTTTCTTCCCATCACAGGTTGCTTCACCAATAAACAAATCCGCTACCTGACAGAAAGGGCTGGTTCTATCCAGACGTGAACCCATGGATGACTTGATCAGGGGACAGGTATTAGCGGGAAGATATTTTTCGCCGCCCGGTACCCAGAATTGGTCTCCGCCGCACAGGCCTGTGCTGACACCGCCCAGGGCTAAAAGAACTTCATCCGGCACATAAACACAGTAGGTGCCAAATACCTTGCCGCCTTTCTGCTTGTGTTCATAAAGCTCATAAGGACGACGGCCATGCACGCTGGTGACTACCTTGCTAAAATAATCTATTTGGGTGGGTCGACCTACCTGAGGCTGGATAATCCTTTTATAAATACCGGGGAAGGTATTTAAAAAACCGTCATGCTTATTAAGATCCATGCCAATATCAGACCACATCTGCCTGATTTCCTGATACGTTGCCATTAATGCTGCACCTCCGATATACATAGAAAAACAACGAATATTTCAAAAAACAACAAGTAACTACAATAGTATTTTATCAATGGACAATAATAATAACAACAAAAAATTAATAGTATAAAGATAGGGAATGGGAAGCCTCTCTATTCCAACAATTAACCAAGCATTTTTGTACAGGCACCACAAGCATCTGGATTGATGCTGTGCTATAATAATATAGCACAGCGTTATTCAAAATATAACTATCATTTAACTGCAAAAAGGTATAATGTGCTGGCATGGATTCATGAATACTCCGTTGCCAAGACTTTGCATGAGAAACGCCAACTGCTCGTATTGCGACGGCTCCAGGTGGACGTTCCAATTCTGTATTCGTGCGAAGTGTCACTCTCGCTCCTTTCCAGAGCTTCTCTTCGCAGAGTGTTTCTGCCAGGTTACGTCGATGGCTCATGTATATTGGGGCAAGCAAACAGGTTTTTTGCAGTGGAATAAACTATATATATGGATATAGTCAAAAGCAACATATTGTTTTTGGACAGGAGTTGATCTGAATGGTGAGTATCGGTCTTGATATAGGTTCTACTGCATCCAAGGGGGTACTAATCCGGGATAATAATCAGCATTATCGTGAATTGCTGCCAACCGGATGGAGTCCACGGGATGCGGCAGGCCAGTTAATTGAAAAGCTTTTGTATAATGCCGGTCTTGAACGTTCCGATATAAGCAGTATCTATGCAACCGGATATGGCCGAATAGCTATAGCTGATGCCGATAAGACTATAACTGAAATCAAATGTCATGCCCGGGGAGTGTCCATATTGCACCCGGAGGTGAGAACTATCATTGATATAGGCGGCCAGGATAGCAAGGTTATTAAAGTGAATGATACAGGTCAGGTAATTGATTTCGCCATGAATGATAAATGCGCTGCTGGCACCGGTCGATTTTTGCAGGTAACCGCTAATGCTCTGGGCATGGATGTCAGTGAACTCGCGCTGGCGGAAGACAGATCGCAGATGATAAGCATTAACAGTATGTGCACAGTATTTGCGGAATCAGAAATAATAGGATTGATTGCCAGCGGTATATCAAGGAACGGAGTAATTGCCGGACTACACCAATCGGTTGGCAAGCGGGTGTCGGCTATGGCCCGCAGGCTGGGAATACAGGAGAAAGTAGCCTTTACCGGTGGAGTAGCAATTAATAATGGAGTAAGAAGAGCTCTTAGTGAAGAGCTTGGCTGTGAGATAATAATACCTGATTTATGTCAGTTTACCGGAGCATTAGGAGCAGCTCTGCTGGCCTGTGAAGGATGACTAAATGGGGACACATACTCGGGGACATTCCTGCCACCAGACTCCCCAAGAGTAGGTGTGTCCTCGTTCCTTGACCCGAGACTTCCTTCTTACTTACGATATCCACCTAGCTGACTGGTCATTCCCTGGTTCAGGTCCCCGTTTCTTGACCCGAGACTTCTTTCTTACTTACGATATCCACCTAGCTGACTGGTCATTCCCTGGTTCAGGTCCCCG
>CAZBKS010000238.1:3713-4393 GCA_964492475.1 uncultured Syntrophomonas sp.
TTCTTTGACCCGAGACTATTGAACTCATTTCCCATCATCTCCTAAAGATGATA
Organism: uncultured Syntrophomonas sp.; assembly: GCA_964492475.1. Lineage (GTDB taxonomy): Bacteria > Bacillota > Syntrophomonadia > Syntrophomonadales > Syntrophomonadaceae > JAAYJK01. Next base: position 3,767 of record CAZBKS010000238.1, read on the forward strand.
AATGGTGACCGATTCAATAGCAGGAAATATTAAGCGGTTGTAGAATCTAACCATTAATAACATTTATCAATTAGCAATTCTTTTGTACCAATAATCTGCTCCGATAATGTGAAAGAAAGTATTTGGTTCGAATCCATTGATTTTTTAGCTGCTTTCAAGGGATAATAATAATACCCGGATGGGAGCAGGATAAGGCTATTAATGAACAATGGAAAAGGGGTGAAGACTATGCCAGGGGGAAATACTGGGTATCAGATTCTGCTGGACAGTATTGAAAATCCGGTAATAGCAATACAGGAGGACCTGAAGGTAGTATATTGCAACCCTGCTTATGCGAAACATGCTGGCCGGCGGGTGGATGAAATAGTAGGGCATCATCTGCTGGAAATATTTCCGGAGAAAACGGGAAATCCCTCTCATCTAGCCTATCTGAAGGTGCTTGAAACAGGCAAGTCCACAACTGTTCAAGATAAAATAGGAAATCAATATTTTAATGAGCGGATATTTAAAACCCCGGCAGGCATATTATCTCTGGCTGATAACATAAACAATCTCAAACGCTGGGAGGAAACAGTTGAATTCCTGGTTGCTGATCAGCGTGCGGTCTTCGATGAAATCAATGATGCA
>CAZBKS010000239.1:0-4375 GCA_964492475.1 uncultured Syntrophomonas sp.
CGCATCATGGGGGTTACGGAAGAAGAATGCGTGGGGCGTAATATGGCCGACCTGGTAAAAGAAGGGGTTTTTACTCGTTCGGGCACTCTCCTGGCCCTGGAAAAACGTGAAACGGTTACTATTCCCCTGCAGTCAAAAACGGGTAAAACCGCACTGGTTACCAGCACTCCAGTTTTTGACAATACAGATGAAATAATCCTGGTAGTAACCAACGTAAGAGACTTAACAGACCTGATTGATTTGGAACGCAAGCTGGAACAGGTGGAAGGTTTACGGCAGCGGGAACTGGGGGCAATTTTTGATTCTTCCTATGATGGTCTGTACATTACTGATGGGGAAGGCAATACCCTGCAGCTCAACAAGGCTTTCGAACGCATCATGGGGGTGAAATCAGAAGAATGCGTGGGGCGTAATATGGCCGACCTGATCCAGGACGGAATCTTTACCCGCTCCGGCACTCTGCTGGCACTAAGAAACCGGGAAACGGCAACTATTCCCCTGCAGTCTAAGACGGGTAAAAATGCACTGGTTACCAGTACTCCTATTTTTGATGAAGATGGCAATATTATTCTGGTAGTAACCAATGTACGCGATATTACGGAGCTAAATGACCTGCAGGGGAAAGTCGAACAGCTGGAAGGCTTGAGCCGCATGTATCAGGTCCAGTTGAATCAGTTAAAGAGCTCTAAAAGCTGTATACTGCACTCTGATAAAATGCGTAAATTGCTGAAAATGGTTAATCATGTATCAACGGTTGACTCCACCGTTCTTATCCTCGGGGAGTCCGGGGTAGGTAAAGAGGTGGTCGCTGATATCCTGCATACTAGCAGTCCCCGGGTAAACAAACCTTTTATTAAAGTAAATTGTGGCGCCATACCCCATAATTTGTTGGAATCAGAATTGTTTGGTTATGAACCCGGTGCCTTTTCAGGAGCTAGTAGAACTGGCAAAGCTGGTATGTTCGAACTGGCTGACGGGGGAATCCTGTTCCTGGATGAAATTGCAGAAATGCCTTTGGACCTGCAGGTTAAGTTATTGAGAGTTTTGCAGGACAATAAAATTATGCGTATTGGTGGAACCAAAGAAATAGAAGTTGACGTAAGAATTGTCGCTGGTACCAACCGTAACCTGCAGAACATGGTGGTGGATAATCTGTTTCGCAAGGACCTTTATTATCGGCTTAATGTGGTACCCATCTTCGTTCCACCTCTGCGTGAACGCCGGGAAGACATTCCGGTTTTAAGTAAGCATTTCCTGGAAATGTTTAACCGCCGGCATAAGATGAACAAACGTCTTTCCGCTGATGTTCTGAAACACTTTATTTCATACGACTGGCCGGGTAATGTAAGAGAACTGGAAAACCTTATAGAACGCCTGGTAGTTACTACCCAGCATGACATCATAGGAATGGACGATTTATCTTCGTGGGGCGAGCTGGAAGCCGCATCCAAATCCAGACCGCAAATTATTCCCTTGAATACCGCTCTGGAAAATACCGAAAGAAGTCTGCTGCAGGAAGCTTTTTCCATGTACAATTCAACCTATGCAGTTGCCCGGGTGTTGGGCATCAGTCAGCCCACCGTAGTTCGCAAGGCCGCTAAATATGGTATTGTTAAGCAGAAATAAAATAAGTCAGATGCCAGGCACCTGACTTATTTAAACGGCAGGGAATCCCCTGCCGTTTAATTTCTACGCTGATTTTCTCAATTTATCCTAATTACTTCATTTTATTAATTTTACGCCATATGTTCATTTTTTCTGCTTCCTTAATCAAGTCGTCCCTAAAATCAGGATGGGCGATATTGATCAATGCTTCAGCTCTTTCCCAGGTACTCTTGCCTTTCATATTGGCTATTCCATATTCAGTAACCAGCATATGAGTAGCAGTTCTAGGGTCAGTAACAATTGCACCTGGACTTAGTATGGGCTGAATCCGGGACTTTACTACCCCTTTGCTCTCAATAGTAGAGGGCAGACACACAAAACTCTGGCCACCTTTGGATTTATATGCACCTTCCACAAAGTCCAACTGTCCACCAGTACCACTGATATGTCTGGTACCTACGCTCTCTGAACATACCTGTCCAAACAAGTCTACTTCGATACAGGCATTTATTGACACAAAATCGTCGATCTGTGCTACTACAAATGGATTATTGGTGTAATCAACCGAAAATGAAGCCAGCCCTGGATTGTCATCAATATAATCATATAGTTCCTGACTGCCCATGGCGAAAGAATAGACCTGTTTGTACCGGTCAATATTTTTACATGCACCGGTTATTTTACCCGCTTTTACCATTTCCAGATATGCATCCACGTACATTTCAGTATGAACACCCAAATTTTTTAAATCAGAATTGGCAACCATGGTTCCCACCGCATTAGGAGTACCTCCGATACCCAGCTGCAGGCAGTTGCCATCATATAATCGTCCGATAATAAACTCGGCTATTTTGATTTCAACCTCAGATGCGGCAGATGAACCCAGTACCATTATGGGCTCGTTTTTACTTTCGATTATATAGTCTACCTGGGTAACATGCACACATTCCTGGTTTCCTCCCAGGCAGCGAGGCATTTTGCTGTTAACTTCAAGTATTTTAATATCGGCTGTCTCCATCATTGCCCAGTTGTTTACAGCACTCCCACCAAAGTTGAAATACCCATGTTTGTCCATAGAAGTAACCTGAATAACTGCCACATTGTCAGGCGTACAGTCATTTCGAGTCATCATGGGGTTTTCATGAAATTTCATCGGGATATAATACAGGTTTTTACCGATAAACTTTTTGTCATGAGCCGCAACATGCCAGCTGTTCCAGGTGAAATGTTCTCCGGTGGGATCAGCTTCTGCTGTGAAATGCTGATAAGCACCGATATCGCAGCGTATGTTCACATCCCACAGTTCTTCTTTCCTTTTAGCAAGGGCTTCATCAAATTCTCGTGCACAGTTTATACCGAAACCATATTCTACCCAATCTCCTGATTTAACCATTTTTGCTGCTTCATCAGCAGTAACCAATTTTTTTCTATATTCATCTAACCATCTCTGATACACGCAGTTACCTCCTCCATATCAATTATTCTAATAACGACTACGTTTGACAATTCATGTATTCATTACATTATTATGGAGACCTGCTATACAGCACGATTAGCAGGTGCTTCAGTCCTATCGTTATAGATATAATATTTACCTTTCTTCTTGAGACCATGTAAGAGATCATCGTTATTACTGCCTACTATCATATCCGCTTGAGATATATGAATACATTCCTGGCCTGCTTCAATGCTTTCAAGGATACGCTCATTTATTTCTAGAATTACATACTCAGCCATTTCATAATATTTTTTAAAAACCCAGTTTTCTGCGGCGTTGCTCCCAAACCAGAAATACCCATTTTTGTCCATTGGGCTTACTGTAGCCATAAAAACATGGCCATGTCGCACATCATAGTCCGAACTATCATTATCTGTGCGCTCACTGGTTTTTCTAGTTCCTCCTTCATGAAGACTGCTTTCCCTGACTCCAGGACAGATCCCTTCATAAAATTTGAAATGTTCTCCAGTAAAGTCGGCATCCATTGCATAATATCCGCAGGAAATATCATTACAGACTATTTTGACGTTGTAAAGTTCATCTCTGCGCATAGCCAGGGCACGGTCAAGTTCATTAATGCTGCATATTCCGAAAGCATATATCACTCGATCATCAGACTTTATTACTTTAACTGCTTCTTCAGCAAAAGTAAATTTTCGGGCGTATTCATCTGCATATTTCAAGCTCATTTTTAGTCTACCTCCATAATAACCGTTCTTTAATAGTTTCTTTATTGAGAAGCGGAACCCGGATAGGCTCCGCTCTCATAATGTTTATTTCTTTTAAATCCCTTATTTGTATTTGGTAATTTGCCTTTCTTTGGGTATCCGGTCTTGATCAGTCTATTAATTTCCTTTCCTGTCCTGAAGACAGGATTCAACTTTTATTACATGAAGCACTCTTCGGCCAGGTCAATGCAGCTGGTGTCAGGATTCTGCATGGCTTTCAATACCCCAAATACTTCGGGCACAACATTCATAACAAAGAACTTGGCGGTAGCGATTTTGCTCTTGTAGAAGTTGGCATCGAAATGATCTTCACCTAATTCAGCCAGCTTCTGGGCAGCTATAACGGCTTGTTCCAGCAGGAACCTGCCGCCGAGAACCTTCGCAGCCGAATGCAGTATCCGGGTGGCGTAAAGCTGTTTAAGTTCAAAATGTTCCTTAATCCAGTCTCCATTCAGATCCATCATGGTTTTGAAAGCGGCGAAAGCATCTGCCATCATGGCAAATTCTTTATCGAGTTCCGCAATCTTTTTGTTGTTAAGGAAGT
>CAZBKS010000240.1:0-4373 GCA_964492475.1 uncultured Syntrophomonas sp.
TTCAACAATATCACTAATGAAACCTACCTGTTTACTTTGCTTGATATATTCAGCGCCTACATTGGAAGTCATAATAACTAACGTATTTCTGAAATCGACGGTTCGCCCTTGACCATCGGTTAATCGTCCATCCTCCAATACCTGAAGTAAAATATTGAATACATCTGTATGGGCCTTCTCTATTTCATCCAGTAGTATAACTGAATAGGGCTTCCTTCTAACCCGCTCGGTTAGCTGCCCGCCTTCATCATAGCCCACATAGCCTGGAGGAGAACCTATCATCCTGGAAACAGCATGTTTCTCCATATATTCAGACATATCCAGGCGTATAATGGCATCTTCACTGCCAAACATGGCATCTGCCAGTGACCGAGCCAGTTCGGTCTTTCCTACGCCAGTTGGTCCCAGGAAAACAAATGACCCTATTGGTCTTTTAGGGTTTTTCAACCCCGCTCGAGCTCTTCTCACCGCCCGAGCCACAGCTTTTACGGCCTCATTTTGACCAACCAGTCTTCTATGCAGCACTTCTTCCAGATTAACCAGTCTTTCGCTTTCCTCAGCTGCCAGCTTGCTTACCGGTATACCAGTCCAGCTGGCTACTATCTCAGCTATCTCCTCTTCTCCTACCGAACCAAATTGCAAACTCCTCTGGTTCAACCATTCCTTGCGTTCACTGTCTACCTCGTTTTTTAATTTTTGCTCTTCATCCCTTAATTTCGCTGCTTTCTCGTATTCCTGGCCATTTATAGCCTCCTCTTTTTCTTTTATCAATTCCTGCAGACGCAGTTCTTTTTGTTTTAATTCCTCTGGCAGGATATAGTTTGCCAGTCGAACCCGGGAAGAAGCTTCATCAACCAGGTCAATGGCTTTATCGGGCAGAAAACGATCACTTATATAACGGGCCGAAAGCCGGGCTGCCGCTTCTACTGCTTCATCGCTTATCTTAACCCCATGATGCGCCTCGTAACGGTCCCTCAGGCCCTTTAAAATTTCTATGCTCTCCTCGATAGTTGGTTCATCAACTGTAATAGGCTGAAATCGCCTTTCCAGGGCTGCATCTTTCTCAATGTGTTTTCTGTATTCATCCAGGGTGGTAGCCCCTACACATTGGAACTCGCCTCTGGCCAGAGATGGCTTCAGGATGTTAGCCGCATCGATGGCTCCCTCGGCTGCACCTGCTCCCACAATAGTATGAAGTTCATCAATAAATATAATTACGTCTCCGGCAGTCTTGATTTCATTAACTATTTTGGTAAGCCGGTCTTCAAACTCACCCCGGTACTTGGTGCCTGCAATCATGGAAGATAAGTCCAGGGATACCACCCGTTTGTTGCCTAATATTTCGGGAACCTGATTCTCATTAATTCTCTGAGCCAGTCCTTCTACTATAGCAGTCTTACCCACACCCGGGTCACCGATTAACACCGGGTTATTTTTGGTTCTGCGGGACAAAATCTGAATAACTCTTTCGATTTCAGCAATGCGTCCGATTACCGGATCCAATCTGCCTTCTCCGGCATCCTTGGTTAAATCACGACTGAAGGAATCCAGGGTCGGAGTCTTACTGCGCTGTTTTCTTTTAGCCTGAGCCGACGGACTCTGGTTATCTACCTGGTTATCCCCCAAATTATTGTTATCATAAGCAATCGGGGTATCTCCTCCAAGAAGAATCAGTACCTGTTCCCTCAGATCATCTAATTTTACTCCCATAGACAGCAATACCTGGCCGGCCACGCCATCTTCTTCGTGTAATATAGCCAGGAGCAGATGTTCCGTCCCTACATAATTAACTCCTTGCAGCCGGGCTTCTTCAAAAGACATATTAAAAACCTTCTTGGCTCCTGGCGTAATGGGTAAATCGCCGGCCGCCGCCTGGTTGCTATCAGTTTTTTCCCCTATTAGCTTGGTTACTTCGATCCGTACTTTTTCCAAATCAGTACCCATACTCATTAGTGCTTTAGCGCCTACTCCTTCTCCTTCTCGCAATACCCCTAATAATATATGCTCGGTTCCAATAGCAGAGTGGTTTAGCTGACGAGCTTCCTCCTGGGCATGGATTACCGCATTTCTCGCTCTCTGAGTAAACCTTCTAAACATAATAATCCTCCTTTCTTTTGGTGCAAGGACCCGTTTTTTCTTTAATTGCCGCCTTTTAGCAGAATCTCCTTGATAACTTCGGCTCGTTTAACGTCTCGGATAAAAGCCTCCATTTCCCGGCCTGATCTTTTTTGTAGATGAGCAGGTTTTATTGCAACTACCAGTTGATTTATAACAAAGGGGCTGATTCCCTTAATAATACCCAGATCAACTCCCAGACGAACATCTGACAAAAGCGCTAACGCTTCATTGGAATTCATTACCCGGGCATTGGTTAATATCCCATAAGCTCGTCCTACTCGGTCTTCCAGTTGATACTTCATTTCTTCCTGCAGGCTTTGGCGCAGCATTTTTTCCTGTTCCACAATTTGTCTGCTGATAATCCCCAGATTGGTTATAATTTCAAGTTCTGTCTGGCCCAGGGTAATCTGATTTGATAGTTGTACATAGTTTCCTATGATTTCGGTTCCTTCTCCATATAAACCTCGGACGGTCATACCCAGCTGATTAATATTTTGAAATATTCTGGTTCTCTGCCCACTGATCGCAATGCCCGGCAAATGGAGCATCACCGATGCACGCATCCCGGTTCCTACATTAGTAGGGCAGGAGGTTAAATAACCCCGGTGTTCATCAAATGCAAAATTCAGGTTTTTCTCTAATTCATCATCAATTTCCTGAGCTAGTTCATAGCATTTTTCCATCTGTAGACCAGGCAATAAACACTGTATCCGCAGATGATCTTCTTCATTGATCATTACGGCAATTGACCCATCTTTACTAACCAGTAAACCTCTATAGGGCTCCTCTGACAACCCATGTTCAGGACTTATCAAGTGTTTCTCAACTAGTATCTGCCGATCCAGGGCAGATGTCTGGTCAAAGGTAATTAAATCCATCCCGGACAGCAGTTGACTGTCACTGTTTTTCCAGGCCTCTTTTATCTCCTGCATTGATTTATTGCCGCTTTCGGCATTCATAAAATAGGGAAAAGTAATATATTGAAGGTTTCTAGCCAGGCGAATGCGGCTGCTGATTACTATATCCGATTCTGAACCTGATCTGGAATCCATCCAGGCCACGAAGTTGCCGTTTATTAAATCCCGGTCACTCACCTGCTCCCCTCCTCGTTTATAACTTTTTCCAAATTCTTTATTTTATCTCTAATCTCAGCTGCTTGTTCATAGTTTTCTTCCTTTATCGCCTGCTGAAGTTCTAATTTCAATTCTCCCATTTCCTTTTTCAAGAAAACTTTTTCGCCTCCCCGTACCGGTATTTTGCCCACATGATTGCTGTTGCCGTGGATACGCCTCAGGGTTGGTTCCAACTCGGTATCAAAAGCTTTGTAGCATTCCGAACACCCCAATTTACCTGTCTGACGAATATCTGTAAAACTCATCCCACAGTTGCTGCAATTGCCGGTACTAGCCAGTGAATGAACATCCTGCAGGTTAAAATCACTTCCTAAAAAACTTCCCAAAAAATTTGGTATAGAAAACTTCTTATCATTGTCAAATAATAAAAAACCCTTTTGAGCTGCGCATTCGGTACATAAATGCATGTCTATTTTTTTACCATTTACCATTTGGGTTAAATGTACCGTAGCTGGCTTTTGCTTACAGTCATCACAAAACATTATATATCCTCCCTTCATTCGCTAATTCAAATTCAGATACTCGGAAAGCGCTCGAGCTACCGAATTATACAAGTGTTTTCTTTCTTCATCGGGCAGGTTGCTGGAAGCAGACAGCACAATGTGTTTCAGCATGTCACCCGCTTTAGCATCCAGCATCTTTTTTTCCATCAACTCATTTATATAGTCGAATAGTCTATCTCCGTCCAGTATGGTGCAAATATCGCTGCTGATAGTAAAACGGGTTATGCGTACAAAACCTTTACCGCCCCTCCTGCTTTCAGTAATGTAACCATACTTCTCCTGAAATCTAGTAGCAATAACGTAGGTTACCTGTGATGGTACGCAGGAAAAAGTCTCGGCTAGTTCTGCTCTTTGTATCTCTATTTGTTTTTCTTCACTTCTATCAATCAATACTTTTATATACTGCTCTATCCTATCTGCCAGGCTTCTTTTCATGCTAATCTCCCGTTTGACTTTATTTGACTATCTGGGTTAATTATAATATTTATCTGCAAAAAAATAAACCCCTTCTTAAGAGGATTAATAATTTTACATATAGTTATACATGACACGAAAGACAAGGGGGTAGACAAGGGGACGGTTCTTCTGTCTACTTTCTTGGAATTATTAATAATAAGTA
>CAZBKS010000241.1:0-4336 GCA_964492475.1 uncultured Syntrophomonas sp.
CAGGTAGCATACGTAGGCAAGGCCAAATATCTAGGATACGGCTTTTATATCTGCAAAGGAGAAGGAAGGCTCAGAATACATCCCAAGAGCATCCGGAAATTCAAGGATAAAATCCGAGAAATTACAGGACGCAGCAACGGGATGGGAATTGAGGCGAGAAAAATCCGGCTGAACCAAAGGAAGCAAAGAGACGGTTCTGTTGCTTCCATAAAATGTATTTGGTAATTACCTATGAAAGAGATCGATTGCCTCACCAAAGGAGGCTAAAAGAAACAATTTGTAACCGGAGGCCGTGCAGTAATGTGCGGCTTCTTGCTATCGTTAACACAGTAAGACAAGCCTCTACAATTGACAGGAATTAACAGGCCCGGCGGAGAAGTAATAACCTACCAGTATGACAGCCGGGGCAATCGTATCTCAACGCTGGGAACGGATATTGACCAGGAAAACTTCATTCCCGGAATATTTACCTATAATAGCTGGGATGAGATGGAAAGCTTTACGGCTGGGGACACTTCTACCTATGAGTATGACCCGGAAGGCTTGAGGACTGTTAAGGAAACTTCAGAGGAAAACATTCGCTACCACTGCGATGACAACGGACTGGTTATAGCCGAATCCGATGCAACTGATACCGTAACCGCCCAGAACATCTGGGGGCATAAACCTCTGGCCAGAAAAATAGATGGCAGTTATTATTATTACATCTACAACGGCCACGGGGATGTCATTCAGGTTATCGATGAAAGCGGAACTGCAGTTAATACCTATGAATATGACGAATGGGGGAATATACTAAGCCAACAGGAAACCGTAGATAACCCATTAAAATACTGTGGTGAATATTATGATGATGAAAGCGGACTGTATTACCTGAGAGCTAGGTATTATGACCCCAGGGTGGGACGGTTTGTATCCCAGGATAGTTATGAGGGTGATATAACTAATCCGTTAAGTCTGAATTTGTATAGCTATTGCTCTAACAGTCCTATAGTATATGTTGACCCCTCGGGTCATTGGCAGGAAGGGGACGGAAATTATAGTCTGACAGTACAGACCATGTTATTACAATTGACAATAGATTATTATTTAGCAGAAACTGATGAAGAGAGAAGTAGCATACATGACCATGCCAATAATATAAGAGAATTAGCTGATGGGGGATGGGGTTGGGGCTTAGACAACCTTAAAAAAGTAACAGAGGCAGCTACTAATGAGTTCTCTTGGTTTTTAGGCGGTAGTAGTTCCCATTTCCAGAGGGATGAATATCTTTCTTACGTCAGTATGTTTCAGGATATTACTATTAATAATCAAACGTACCTTCAAAAAGGCATGTTTGTTGTAAGTCTTTTCACCGGGTCAGGGGAAAGTAAAGTTGCCATAAAAGATTTTAGATCTCTGATAGGTACAAATAAAACCCTAATAAAATGTGCAGAACAGGCTGGTGCTGACAAATTTAAGCAAAATCAAATGGATAATCTTATTAAGATGTTTATTACTGGGAATAAAAATCCAGGAATAGGCACAAAAAATGTATTTGGCGATGTATACGAATTAAGAGGTAGCACTGGAGCAAGGGTATATTTTCGAATGAATGACGGAGTAATGGAAATCTTGGCAAAATCCAATAAGAAGAATCAAAATCAGGTAATACAAATATTAAAAGATCTATATGGTAAATAAATAGGAGGGAAAAGATAATGAAAATAATAAATATTGAATATCCATCTTCTCTTTCAGAGGTAAAAGATATTTATAATGATAATATGGATATTTTTGTAGAGCTTGATGATGGTATGACGTATATATTTACTGTAGCTACTCCTCAAAACTACTACTGGTATATGGATAAGGAAGGAATAGATTATATGGATCCCGGTATTCCTTATGTAATTGTCAGAAGTTTAACTGAAGAAAATATTAGAAAAGTTATTGAAACATATCTTAATGAGTGTGATGGATACTGGTTTAAATTTTATGCTATGGCAGGTATCAATGAGTATGCATTTTCAAGTGAAAGTCTGGATAAAATGATTGAGAAAATAAGGCAAGAACGGAAAGAAGAGCTGTAAGCTAAGTAGTTAGGTTTTGAACTTTGAAGTGGTACCCAGGAAGGGGAACTAGTTTGTCCCTCCAAGCTTGTATGCAACCGAAGGCCGTGCAGTAATGCGCGGCTTCTTGCTATTATTACAATTGACAGGAATTAACAGACCCGGCGGCGAAGAGATAACATACGAATATGACAGCCGGGGCAACCGAACCCAGGCCAGTGCCAGAGAGATCGATACCTCAAACTTCGTTCCCAGCGAATATGAATACAATGAATGGGATGAACTGAGTGGAATCAGAATAAACGGCAGCACCTACAGCTTTGAGTACGACCCGGAAGAATTGAGAACTGTTAAGGAAACTCCAGAAGAAAGCATCCGTTACCACTGCGATGACAACGGCCTGGTAATAGCCGAATCTGATGCAACCGATACCGTGACTGCTCAGAACATCTGGGGACATAAACCGTTGGCCAGAAAAATAAACGGCAGTTATTACTATTACGTCTACAACGGCCACGGGGACGTCATCCAGGTGCTGGACGAAAGCGGAAATATAGTCAATAGCTATCAATATGACGAGTGGGGTAACATTTTAAACCAGCAGGAAACCGTAGATAACCCATTAAAATACTGTGGTGAATACTACGATGATGAAAGCGGTCTGTATTACCTCAGAGCCAGGTATTATGATCCCAAGGTAGGGAGGTTTGTATCCCAGGATGAGGAAGAGGGAGATATAACCAATCCTTTGACATTGAACCGCTACGCGTACTGTGCAGGAAACCCTTTGATTTATGTTGATCCGAGCGGACGGGTATGTAGGGAACAACTATGCGAAGTTATAGGGTCAACACCAGTTCCTGATTACACAGATACCAGTCAAGCAACAACAGATACCCACGGTGGAAGCCATTTGGCTAATACGCCTTGGACCGGAGGAACGAGCAGCAGTTCTGGATCAAGTACCGGAAATTCTCAAAGTACATGGGGAACTGATGGCAATCCTGTTGGATATAGCAGTAATGGAGTTGCTAGTTCAGTATATAACTCAAATCCATATAAATGGTATGATAATCAGAGCCCAGGAGTGCAAATGGTTGTGAGTATTCCAACAGCCTTTGCGGTATCTGGGACTACACTGGCAGCAATTGCGGTTGCTGTATATGGTGCAACATGGGGTCTTTCTATTGAAGCTTATATGACCGTTGAAGCTTTTATATATAAAACAGCAACTAAAATAAGTACTGCAGGATCAGTCGGGCAGAAGGTTGCCGATAAAATACCCGCTGCATTTGAAGCAGCCAAGAAAACTATAAATACACCTTATGATCCTACTCAGGCACCCAAAAACACGAAGGATCTAATTAAAAAGACAGCTACAGAGCTTAAAAAATCTTATGGTAATAACATTAAACCTGTAGTTAATAAAGGTGTGAATACCCTTAAAACTACCTTTAACAATGCTAAAAACAAGGTAGGTAATTTCTTCAAAGGATTATTTAAATAAGGAGCTTGTCAAATGATTAACCATGAACTCATATCTTTAATAGAGGATTTTGTAACCAGTTGCCCTGAATATAAGCAGGTCATATTCTATCCCAATATTATTGAAGAATCAATCAAACAGGTCAGTGAAAAGTTTCCAGAGTTTGATATAAATAATGAAACGCCTCTGCTTTTCTGCTTGGATGCTTCTGGATTTATTTCAACTCCCAGATGGTTGATGCTGACTGATGTTAGGATCTACTATTACCTGGATTACTTTCCAGAGAAATTTGATGCCTTAAATTGTATTCAACTAAATAATATAAATAGTTTTAAGATGATGGAAAATAAATGGAAACAAGATAGCTATGTGGAAATAAACAACAAAAAAGTTGGGTCTTTAGAGATCAAAAGTAAAACAGAGGAGAAGCGCCTAGCGCAGTTAATAAACTTGGTAGTGGAACATATTAGAGTCAATGGAAAAGCAAATGATGAAGCAAAGATAGAAGAATGTGACCATAACTTGGAAAACGCCGAATTATTCTCAATAGCCAGAGAATATTTTGATGAAGTAAATCGAGGTAGAAGGCTGTGGGAGTTTAAGGATTTCTACTATGGACCGTTTATTCCAGAACGAAAACAGACAGACTGGCAGGATTATGCTGTTTATGATGTTGAAAAAGAAAAACCAATCCTATTTATTGATAATTCTTGGGTTGGTAGGGCAGCAACAATTGAAGCATCTGGAGTAGTAATAACCAATAATAATCTTTATTATAAATTATATAAAAGGATTGAAG
>CAZBKS010000242.1:0-4336 GCA_964492475.1 uncultured Syntrophomonas sp.
CCAGTTTTCGCGGGGATATTCATCAATTACTATGGTTACCCAATCTGCTTGAACATCAAGTATTTCCACCACATCACGGGTAATGGCCGCAGCCAGAGCCTGTTTCTGTTCCGGTGAACGTCCCTGGGCCATTTTTATTGAAATAATCGGCATATGAAATCATCTCCTTGTTTATATATATCAGCCGGGTAACAATTCCTTCAGCTCCATTGCTGCGAGTTTAAGGCAATTTTACTACAAATATACTCATTTTATCCATAGCGGCCCGGATTATTTATCGAAAAACTGTCTGGCTATGTATTTCCATGTATCACCTTATGCTGACCCGGCAGATCCTTTGATTTCAGCCACTTAGGCCATGCTGGCAGCTGAATCGCTGGGTTGGGAAGCTGTATGATAGGAACGGTTGCCTATGCTTTAAAATACAGCAAGAAACTTAAGGAAAAATACGGTATTCCCCAAAAAAACCAGCAGGGCATAATGATAATTATGGGCTATGCAGATATCAAATATCGGCGGGGTATAAAACGCAGTCTGGCCCAGGTGAGTTACTATTAAAGTCATTGAGCAATTTAAGGGCGGGATGCTCTTTTAATATCTTCTCCTGGCGTATTTGCAGGGGTTTTGGAGGCTTATAGAACATATCGGCACATTGCTCCAACATGTGCCTATCCTGCAAAATACGTATTTTTTCGGCCAGTCTCCGGGCAAGGTGGAAAATTTTTAACATAGGAGGGACATTTACAGCCGCGTTAAAAAAGTCCCCCTCTGTGGCCACAATCAAAGGTTACAGCAACAACGTTCCCCTGTGGTCAAAAAAAACCCCGTCGGCTCAAATGAACCTGACGGGCATCTTTTAAAATAATACGAAGGATTAAAATTTAAGGAAACGAAACTTAATATAACAATATATAATAGTTAATATTAAGTATTGTTATTATATTATATTCACCATACTTCAGTATGTCAATACCTCAAGATGGATAACGGTTTTCATTTAAACCAGCTTTCAAAACAGCAAACAAGTCCCAATTTCAGCAGGACATACTCCAAAAAAATATTGTTCTTCTTTAGAATTTCTTTGATTAAAAGATGATAATTACGAACTGTCCCCACTGTCATCAAAAATATTTCTTAGCATATTTAAGCGCGGGAGTGAAAAAATATATTAGGAAATAAATAATTTTAGGAGGGACGTATTTTGGATAAGCAGCATATACATTGTTCGGTACAAGATTGCAAGCATAATGCGGACGGAGCTACCTGCAGCTTAGGCTCGATAAAAATTGCCTATTTTCATGATCCCACTACACCTGAACAGCAGAGCTTGTGCGCTGACTTCTGCCGAGAAGGACAGGTAAGGTCTGAGGTTAATATGGAAGGAAAGGGGTATCGCTGAGATGAAAACACAGCAGATTCATTGTGAAGTTGACAGCTGCAAGTATTTTGATAACAAGGGCAAGTGTAAGCTGGAGCATATTCAGGTTGGTCATGGAGGCCCGACTTTTTATGGGCAGAATAACCATGACACGGTTTGCGAAAGCTGGGAACAGAAGCAATAAATAATAGGGGCTGGTTCAATTTTATGGACAGTCATCTGGGTGTTTTACCATCAAAAAGAATACAAGGGGTGGAGGAGATTTTGTTCACCGCCACCCCTTTTAATATTAAGCAGTGTTTGAACTGCTTAATAATGTCGTATTTGAATCAAGATTTAAACCAAATCAGGTGAATCTGGATGGTTTTTATCCGGGAAAAGGGTTTTAAATACACTGCCCAGACCGATGGATAGTATTGCTACTCCTATAATCCAGCCCAGGAAAGGTATCTTTACCGCAAACATCAGTAAAGTAAGAAGTACAAGAATTAACCAGACATCATTTCCGCCATAGTTTAGACGCGGTTTAAGCAAGGCGGTCAGGTACTGGGCAGTAATAATAATGCTTATATATATTGCCATGCCATATATAAGCAGGACAAGTATCCCGGCTGGAATTCCTATCACGGTAATAAACAATAAAACACACAACAGTGGTGTAGCCAGCAGCAGAAGCAGACCAATGCCTGCACTACTGCCTGGCTTGTTCCGAACTGCCTGAGTGATCTGCTGCCAAAAGGTTGGACGCCATAATTTAATTACTCCCCAGATCAAGAGCAGACCAGCCAGATTAATTATTAATCCGCTGATAAAACTCCAGGAGGAAGTTGTTTCATTTTCGGCTGAGGGAGTTGTTCTTTTGGTCCACTGCTCCTCGCCGCTTATTACTGTTCCAGAATTTATGACTGCTTTTTCGCTGCTTTTATAGGATAAATTACCGCCAATTTGAGCGTTGTCCAGTTCAAGCTTACCAACATCATAAATCTCCAGGTCTTTCCCTATGGTACCTGAAATATACAGCTGTTCCATGCTGCCGTGTAAATTTCGCTGCAGTTTGCCTTCCAGTCTGGAGGAATTGGCGAATACCAGCATATCACGCTCAACCGCAGCCTTACTATTAAAATCAAAATATTGACTGAAGATCGTAGCCGAACCGGTGGTAATACCTTGCAGGCGAACGTTTTGGGCTGCCAGCCGGAGGTCACCGGTAACTGGACCGGAGATACTGATGTTCTGAGCAGCTGCTATAATATCGCCGGTAACTTCACCGGTGATGGAAATATCATTCCCTGCTGCATATATATCTCCGTCAACTATTCCATCTATCCTGATCCGTTCGCCGGTCATTAACAGGGGGCCTTCAACTATCTGCCCGGCAGGAATATAATCTACTGCTGCAGCAGCTTGCAAGTTGTCAACAGGTATGAACAGCAAAAGACTAATAAAAATTACCCAGTAAAACCAGTATTTGCTCATAATAATACCTCCTCGAAAATATGCTAGTCATATCTTATCTAAATTATATGGCTTTAGTCAGAAAATGAACATTATAAAGATGCTATCTGATATATTTAAAATAGGGTTGTTTGTCTGCAGCCTAAGCAAAGCCTTAAAACGGTTAAAACAATTCAACAAGGGACCTACCCGTTAACGGGGCAACTGATGTGCCTTCATTTTCATTGCGGCACAAGGGTGCAATTGGGGCTTACCGGGGCTCAAAAGATAAGGAGGGGATAAAAGTGTGCGGACGTTTTTCTATCATCGATGATATAGATAAGATCTGCCAGCGCTTTAGCTGTGCGACAGCAGACCTGGATTTTGAACCGAGATTCAATGTAGCCCCCACCCAGGAAGTGCCTGTTATTATCAACAGTCAGGATCGTAATGAAGTAAAACTCATGCGCTGGGGCTTGATACCACATTGGGCTAAGGACCGAAAGATAGGTAGTCGTCTTATTAATGCCCGGATGGAAACCATAAGCGAAAAGCCTTCTTTTAGAAGTTCATTCCGCCATAGACGCTGTATCGTTCCTTCCAGCGGCTATTTCGAATGGCAGAAAAACGCTGAAGAAAAACTGCCCTATCGCATAGTTATGGACGGGGAGATACTTTTTGGCTTCGCGGGTCTGTGGGACCGATGGCAGAATGAAGGCGGCCAGGAATTATTTAGCTTTACCATCATTACTACAGAAGCGGCCAGGGCAGTAAATGCGATTCATAATCGGATGCCTTTTATTTTAAAAAAAGAGCAAGAGCAGTTATGGCTGGATGGTGGCTGGGGTACAGATTTAATAAATGTACTGGAGCCGGCTGAAAATTTGATGTCATATCGAGTGGACTGCATCGTAAATTCTCCGGCTAACGATGTACCCGCCTGTATTGAAAGAATTGAATAATGGGGGTCAGGCACTAACTTACTAACTTATCTGACAAATAAGTTAGCAAGTCAGCGTCTGACCCCTCTGGTACGCTTAATTTATTGTGGAGAGGAAGTTCAGTTCCTGAAGGGTGGTACGGTCATTTACTTTAATCTGATCGGCGGATATGGTGTATATATTACCGCCAATTATTACTACTCTCCTTACATTTTTATTGCTGTCATACCAGTAATCTCCGGCCTTTAAGTAATCCTCCGAATTCAGGTGAGTTACTCGTCCTTTATAAGTCAATCCTTTTTCGGAGACCGAGTATATATAAGCACCCTGGAAGTCAAAAGTACCGTAATAGCTGCTGGTATTGTCAGTTTCATACACATTAGCCGGGAAGGCCAGCAGGTCGTTATATAATAGAAATGCCCGGTGATTGTCACAGGCTTCAGAACTGCTGCCGGCAGTGCCTATTACCGCCTGGTTGATTTCCCGGGGATGGTTTACATCACTAACATCAAATAGAGCAACTTTAATTCCACCTTGAATAACGCCTCCTGACTTAGTTACTGTGGTATCATATCCCAGGCCG
>CAZBKS010000243.1:0-4323 GCA_964492475.1 uncultured Syntrophomonas sp.
TATAAGAATTATCCTGCCCCTCTTCCTGCTCATGGTAGCAGCTTGTGAGATAATTTGATTGGTCTTTGATGAGGCTGTTATTATCACACCGTCTGCCCCGACTCCTCCGGTTATTTCCAGGACACCTTTTACGGAATCTCCGCCACCGGTAGGATTAATTGTTTTCACTCCCCATTTTTCAGCCAGATCACATTTGTATCCATCAATGTCAATTCCGATTACCTTGCAACCGTTCCCCAATAGAATTTGCGAAGTCATCAGCCCGATAAGGCCTAGACCTATGACAACTATCGTTTCACCATACGTTGGATTACAGAGGCGGATGCCTTGAAGACCAATTGATCCTATAATTGTAAAGGTAGCCTCATCATCCGATACATTATCCGGGATTTTTACAACTAAGTTCTTCGGTACAGTGACGTATTCTGCGTGCGGGCCGTTGGAAGCTACACGGTCTCCTGGGGCAAACTCGCTAACACCTTCCCCTGTTTCAACTACGATGCCTACATTACAGTAACCAAGAGGTAGAGGCTGTTCAAGTTTATTGAATACGGTTTCAAGTGTTGGTAATAATCCGTCCGATTTAATTTTATCCATAACCTGTTTTACCTTATCTGGTTGCTGCATTGCTTTAGCGATCAGGTTTGACTTGCCAAATTCCACCAGCATTCTTTCTGTACCAATTGATACAAGACTTCGCGTTGTCTGAATCAACACAGAATTTGGGCTAACCACAGGAGCCGGAACCTCTTCAAGTGTGGTTGCACCAGTTCTGAATGATTGAAGGATTTGTTTCATTGAAATTCTGAAATATAAATGTTTTGCAATTGCTAATAATTATCCGCCAGTTGCGCTATTGACTGTCATTCTGGAAATGATTATTTATAAGGTTCTCCTTTTCAATCTGTGTAGGATAGTTAATAAGGACTGCCCTGTACTTACCCTTAAATACAAAGATGCTGCCTGCAGCCGCCCCAATAATGCCATATTTCCCTATTAGTTTTCCAATATCATCCAGAGATCCTGCTCCGCCCATCACTGTCATCGGGATATTTATAACATCCCGGATGTTTTGTACGAGACCCAGATCATATCCTTTCATACTACCGTCATTATCAATAGAATTGAGGACAATTTCGCCAGCCCCTTTCCTCTCCATTTCCACGGCAAAGTCAATCGGATTTATCCCGGAATTAACGTTACCATTTCTGGTCCATATTTCATATTTATGACTGAATGCTTTTTTCTTTACATCCATCACGATAACTACGCTTTGTTTTCCTACACGCTCGGCAAGTGAAGTAACGAATTCCGGATTATCTATCGCACCAGAACTTAAAGCAATTTTCTCAACCCCAAGGCTGAAAATGCGCCTTGCCTGTTCAATAGTTTTTATGCCTCCTCCGTAACAGAACGGCATCCGGCATTCGGTGGCAATATTTTCAATCATTTTATAATCAGGTTCAATGGTCCTGGCAGTTGAGTCAATATCCAAAACAATAAGTTCGTCTACTTCCTTTTCATTGAAAATCTTTACTGCATTTATTGGGTCTCCTACATATTTGGGATCCCTGAATTTTACAGTTTTGACAAGCCCTTTCTCATGTACTAGAAGGCAGGGGATAATACGTGGAAATAACATATTAGAGAGTGGCAAAATTCTTAAGAATTCTAATTCCGTTCAAATGGCTTTTTTCTGGATGGAATTGAATTCCAAAGACATTGTTATGATTAATCGCACTGGCGAAAAAGTGACCATAGTCAGTAGTGGAGATTACAACTCTGGGATCATTGAATTCAAAATAATACGAATGCAAAAAATAGAACCTTGATCTGTCTTGGAGTCCATCCATTAATTTGCTTTCTCTCAGCGTTTTGACGGTATTCCAACCCATATGCGGAAGCTTGGGTTTTCCGGCTATTTTTGATATATCAAATAATTTTACTGTTCCGTCAATCCATCCCAATCCCGGTAGAAGACCTTCATCACTTGATCTGGCAAGAATTTGCATACCTACACAAATACCCAGTATCGGGACCTGGTTTATCATTACCTGTCTCTCAAGTTCTTCACGCATGCCTGAATTGTTCAGTTGTGTCATGGCATGGTCAAAAGCCCCAACACCGGGTAGGATTATTTTCGTCGCATCTTTCAGGTGATCGGCTTTCTGAGCAATCCGTACAGAAATGTTCAGGCGTTCGTATACGTTTGCAAATGCCCTTATATTTCCTAGTCCATAATCAATAATGGTTATCATCTTTTTATTGACCTCTCAGATCCTATTGCTTTAAGAAACTTTGCACCTATTTTAAATAAGGATTGTTGATTTCTATAGTCCCAGTAAAACTTCTTTGGCATTTTGAAATAGTACATCAATTCGTCATAGCTTATACCTAATTTGGTTGCTATATATTTGAATTCGTCATTAATGGTTTCCGGGTCATATGCTGGCTTCTTAAGTCTTTCAATAGCCTCATCTCTTGACAACTGACCAGTCAGAATCAGGCTTGAATACTGGACTCTGCGAGTATCGAACCCGAATCGTTCCGGCAACCAGAATCCTTCAAAGAATTTGGTAAAGCGAGACTCAAAGTGCTTTTGTGGATAAACTTTCCAACCATATTCCCTCTCGAGCAATTTTTCTGCATCGGCCTTAATAAATGGCAAGTAATTTAATGGTTTGACAACCCTTACCCCACGTAAATATCTCAGGTAAAACTTATGGCGGAAAATTGGACTGAAAGGATAAGTCTTCATCTTCGCAGTACCGAACTGCTTTATAATATCCCTGATTTGTGCCATGTCCGTTCCATAATAGAGCCATTCCATTGGATTCCTGACACACTCGGTTGCTATGTTACCTCCGTTTAGAATATATTTAATATTATACTTTGCTGCAAACTTATACATAGTCGCAATAAATGCATGATCCTGAGGTATATCAATATGAGGTACTCCCGATTTAAAAAATGCTAGTTGGAAGTCCCGCATCTCTTCCCAGTTAATAACTTCAGTATACAGATCCAGGCCTAGTTTATCTACCAGAGCATTTATATTGTGTACAGCAAGTTCGGAATTCCATCCTCCGTCAGTATGAAAAACTAGAGGACGCAACCCGAATTCCCTCACCATCAGGTGTAGCATATAAGAACTGTCAATACCTCCACTTAAGCCGAGTATGCAATCAAAATCCTGGTGGGCTCCTGCCCTTTTTATTTTTGAAATTATTGTTTCAAGCACCATCCTTCCGTTTTCATCCGGATGCCAAAGAGGCTTTACATTCTTATAATAATCATTACAATGGTCACAGACTCCGAGATCATCAAAAACAATCTTTGAATCAGTAGTGTCCATGACACAATTCGTACAACTCTGGTAATTCATTTCTTCAATAATTAAATAATCCACTCGAGAACCGTATCCTGAGTTCTTTGAAATACCTGACTCCAGGAAAGCATCCCATCTAATCTATGCCTGCCTTCAGCCACTTTCCGGTAGCGAGTCCCGCTGTCCGAAAAAGCAATTTGAATTGCCTGAAATATTGTATCCACAACCATTGGGTCAAAATAATACGCAGCGTCTCCGCATATCTCGTGTGCAAAATCATAATCTGAAGTCAATATGGTTTTACCATGATACATAGCTTCAACATATGTTCCAGAAAATGATTCCAGCAAAGTTGGCATTAAAAGAGCGTCTGATTGTTCATATAGTGATGGAAGAGACTCCATCTCGACAGGACCTACATTAATGATTATTTGCTCCAGTTTGAGTGATTCGATTTCATTTAAAAGGCGTTTTGCATTCCGGTGTTGTCTCTCATCAATTGTAATAATGAGGACCCAAGGCAACCTCTTCTCCTTTATTAATAGTGCCAGGGGGATAAAAATCTCGATATTTTTATGTGTATAATACTTGGTAAGGTAAAGTAATTTTACAGACCCCCAGGGGAGATTGAAGTTCCTCTTTTTTCCGCCAGTAAGATGATCCAGAGATACTGCGTTTGGGATAACTTCAATTCTCTTGGGCTCATAGTATTTAATCAATCTCCGCCTTGAAACATCCGTTTGGGCTATTATCACTTCGGGCATTTTGATATACCTGCCAATAAGCATTACCTTAATTTTCCGAATTATCTTTTCTTTAGGATCCATCCTGCTCCAGGTAATACTTTCGGGATAAATCGCATAGGCCCAATCGAAAAGGTACACCTGAGGTGTCTTAATCGGAATAATAATATCCCCAAAATTCAGTATGACACCAATGTTATATTTACGGACAATTATCCTTATCAATACAAAATAAAATACTGGTAACAGAAT
>CAZBKS010000244.1:0-4270 GCA_964492475.1 uncultured Syntrophomonas sp.
CAGGCTTTCGCAGGCATACCATCATCTTTACAGGATGATGTCATGGCCTACAAAGATGATGTAGCCTACATTGCGCTGGATCAGGTGGATCACATAACCATCCACATGAAGGACGGCAGCGGAACTGAATCTGATATTAACACGGACGGCAGCGGATCACCTGCCACCGAGGTGCAGGTAGCAGAACTGGGAAATACTGCTCCGGAAGGTTCTGCACCCCCCCGAGTCAGAGAATCTGTAACTGTCCAGAACAACGATGCTGATTACAGATCGGCCAGAACTTCTGGCGGAAGCAGTTCCAGCAGCGGGCAGGCCAGCGACATGGACGGTATACCAGCCCCCCCGAGCGCCCTTTTAAGCAGCGGGGGAACCCAGGTCGCAGCGGCAACGACTGCCCAGCCCAAGATCACCATCAATAATACTCTGCCTGAAATTACCGTAAATCCAACTCCGGTGGTTGTTCAGTCACAGCCGGTCAGTGTTAATACCAATTCGGTCAGCAACTATTACTATGACTATATCAACAAGAGTATTACTCTGGCCGAGGGAAGCAGCATGAACAACGGCACTCAGCTAACGGTGGATTTTGGAGCTCTATTCCAGGATTACTTGAATGGATTGGTAAACGATCCGGAAGGTGCCGTACAGATTGCCAGCTTGCTGCAGTCAGCCAATATCAACTTCAACGTTACTACCAACAATAACATGAACAATGACGGGATTGTGATGCAGGATTCTGATGGCAACACCGTCGTGGACCTGGAAGATATTGCAGTTGATATAGACGCCATCATAGAGGGCAGCTTTAACGAGGACAGCTTCAACACCGCCATGGAAAACGTAGGCAACACTACCCTGGATAATGTTGGCAATACCACGGATATAGATATTACCGACATAACCAACGTGAACAGCGGCAACGACATCGACCTGGACCTTGACAACGTTGGCAACGAAAGTTTCCAGGAAACCATCAACGCCACCCTGGACGGTATAGACACCGATATTGAGGGCAGCTTTAACGATGCTGACCTGGTGAACTACAATGACCAGGATGGGGTGGATATTGATGACAACGATGGTATCGATGCCGATGTAGACATTGATACAGAACCAGATCCGGAACCTGATCCGGAATAACTCTATTAAATCTCGAGATTTAACTGAGGGGAGATAATCCTAGGATTACTTCTCTCGCTTATATCCCTTTTAACTACAGATGTATTACGGGTATTTATACCCGCAGCCGGGCACAATTGTGCATCAAATAACAAGGGAGTGATTATTAACTTTTACAACTGAATAGGGTGAGGAGATATAAATGAGAGAAGTATCGATTATGTTCCCTGTAAATTGCTATTAGAGAAAGGGGTTAATATAATGGGTACGAAAAAAACTATGCTGGTTCTGGCCTGCGCTTTGGTTATGGTTTTTGCTATGAGCGCCTGTGCATTTGCTGGACCGACGCCTGGAGGACAGGGCGGGAATTCCTATTCGAGTGATCTTGATATTTTTACCGTAGGGGTAGACGTAGACTGCTGGAACATCGATACCACTCTGAACAACAGCGGCAATGACGGAGTTATTCTGCAGGGTTCCAATGGCAATGACATTATCGCCGTAGACGGTATTACCCTTAATGCGGAAATTTACACCCTCTACAGCGGAAATGCCGGCAGCTTTAACACCATGGTGATGGATTGCGATAATCTTACTGTAACCGATTCCAATAATAATGCCAGCTTTAATTTTAACAGCATCAGCAATGTAGGTTCATTCAATACTTATGATGTGGATGTAACCAATTCCTTCAATTACAGCAGCAGTACAACCGGATCATTTGCTGATGAGAGTTTTGACATGGATATAGTCAAAAGCTTTAACGGCACTGACTTCATCAACTATAACGACCAGGATTTCATTGACTATGACGACAACGATCTGCTGGATGTGGATGCAGCGATCTTTGTATGGTAATCTTTGAACTGATTCGGGTTTAAACCCGGCTGGCTTGAGGCCGGGTTCTGGATAACAGGTAACAGATTTTGTGTATTAAGTTTTGATTCGGGGAGATAATCTAAGCGATTACTTCTCTCACTTATATCTCTTTTAAATACCGGGATATACCGGCCTGAAAACACCTGCCATTAACATACTGGCAAGGGGTGCCACGGGCAGGGTAATAAAAGGAGGAATGTGCAACAATTGCTACAACTGAATAAGGAATTATGGAGATATAGATGAGAGAAGTATCGATTATGTTCCCTAATAATAATTTTTGAGTTTGGAAAGGGGTTAATATAATGGGTACTAAAAAAACAATGTTAATTTTATGCTGTGCACTGGTAATGGTTATGGCTATGAGCACCTGCGCGTTTGCTGCTGGCGGATATGGCGGAGGACAACAGGGCGGCACTGATATTGATATCGATAAAGATATCTGCATTATCGGCATCGACTACACTGATATAGATGCAACCACTACCCTGAACAATGCCAACAACGACGGAGTTATTCTGCAGGGTTCCAACGGCAACGACATCATCGCAGTAGACGATATCACCCTGGATTTGTGCATTCTGACTGCTTACAGCGGAAATGTCGGCAGCTTCAATGAAACCTATATTGGCGTAGGCAATACTACTTACACCAACGTTAATAATACCTTTACCTCCAACACCAATATCGTTTCCAACTTCGATTCCTTCAATAACTATGCAGTTACTTTGGATAATGTTGGAAATTCTTATTACACAGCTGACTTTGACTACACTGACAACAGCACTGAAATAGACGTAATCGGCAGCTTCAATGGTGCTGACTTCGTTAACTATCAGGATCAGGACTGCATTGACTATGATGACAATGACCTGGTGGATGCAGACATCTTTGCACTGCTTGACCTGTAGGAATTTGGTAAAGCGGTAAAGAATTAGTTCAGGCCTGGTAAAAATATGCCAGGCCGGGTAAGAGAGAGTAATCTCGATAAGATAAAGTAATTTATCTTTTCAGGGAATCTTGTCGCTTACTTCTCTCATCTATCTCTCCATTTTTTATTTCATTTTTTGCTTGAGGAGGGGAACAGGGACTGTTCTGTTCTTATCATAATATATATAATTGAAAATAGTATATAACTGGAAAGTGGAGGTTTTATTATGTCAAAAAGAATAATAGCTGTCTTGATGCTGCTGGCGGTGCTGGCAGTTTTCGTTCCCAGTGCCAGTGCGGCCCCGGCCGTTATTCTGGATGGGCGCACCCTGGTTTTTGATGTGCCCCCTACCATAGAAAATGGGCGCACCCTGGTGCCCCTGCGGGCTATTTTCGAAGCCATGGGAACCCAGCTCTACTGGGATGCTTCCACCCAGACGGTGATGGCCCAGAAACAGTCGGCCAATATCGTGATAAGCCTGACTATCGGCAATCAGTATGCATACATAAACGATAAACTGGTCAAGCTGGATGTGCCGGCCAAGATTATCAACAGCCGCACCATGGTGCCCCTGCGCTTTGTCAGTGAAGCCCTGGGAGCAGAGGTGGAATGGAATGGTACTACCCAGACTATTGCCATTACTTCGGCCCAGGAAGTGTTTGAGGTTACCCACGAAGGGAAATTAATCGGTCACTATTCGGGGCAGATGAAGGACGGGGTAGCCAACGGGCAGGGGGTATTCACCGACCTGGAAGGAGTCAAATTTATCGGCAAGTTTACTAATGGTATAAATATAGCGGAGTGGACATCCGGTACTATCCAATGGCCAAATGGCAAGGTCTATTCGGGAGGTTTGAAGGATTTAAAGGGACAGGGCGAGGGCAAGATCGAATGGCCTGACGGGATGGTCTATACCGGGGAAATCAAGGATAATTTACCTGAGGGTGAAGGAACCGTGGTTTTTGCAGAGGGTAACAGGTATCAAAAATACATAGGTGATTTTGCAGCAGGCAGGATGGAGGGAGAAGGTTCAATCCTCTTTGCGGATGGACGCATTTATGTAGGAACATTTACCAACAATGAAGCTACCGGCACCGGCAAGCTGATCTGGCCCAAAAGCGTGGGAGTTCATTATGAAGGCCAGGTCAAGGACGGACTCATGGAAGGGCAGGGTGAACTAACAACTGCCAATGGGGATGTCTACACCGGGGAATTCAAAAACAACCTGGCCCACGGGCAGGGGACCCTGGTATTTGCCGACGGCCGTGAATACACGGGCCAGTTTGAAAAGGGACTACCTAACGGAGAGGGTAAGATGACTTATACCGATGGATCTGTGCA
>CAZBKS010000245.1:0-4244 GCA_964492475.1 uncultured Syntrophomonas sp.
CGAGGACAGCTGGTGGAAATCGGCGGAGCATTCAGGATTCCTGAGGTAATGAAGCTGAGTGGGGCCAGATTGGTAGAGGTTGGGACTACTAACAAGACCTATGTTTCAGATTATGCTCAAGCTATAAATGAGGATACAGCGCTACTCTTTTCAGCGCACACATCCAACTACCAGATCATCGGGTTTACTTCGGAAGTACCCATGAAGGACTTGGTAAGCCTTGGGAAAGAGAATCGACTACCCGTTTTTATGGATTTAGGAAGCGGAATGTTGACTACTCTGGATGACGGGGGATTAAATGGTGAACCAACCGTACAGGAATGTGTAAAGGCAGGAGCAGACATTATAACCTTTAGCGGAGATAAGATGCTGGGAGGTCCGCAAGCCGGCATCATGGTAGGAAAGAAGGAATATATCGATCAGATGAAAAAGAACCAGCTTTTACGTGCCCTGAGGGTAGACAAGCTGATTCTCTCCGCTCTGGAAGGAACTTTATTGGAATATCTCTCCGGATATCCACAGTTAAATGTGCCTATTATTCAGATGATAACCTACAGCCGAGAGCAGTTGCAGGCTAAAGCCGAAAGGTTCTTGCGCCTATTGGAAGCAAGATTAGAAGATAGTGAAATCCAGCATCTCATCCGACTGGTTATTTTGGAAGATATGGTAGGAGGCGGAGCATTCCCGAACTATAAATTGCCTGGGGCAGGAGTCGAAATAGAGTTCGAGAATATAAGCCTGGAAAAAGCAGCTAGGGAACTGCGGCTTAGAAATCCAGCGCTGGTTGCCCGTCGGCAGGACAATAGAATGCTGATCAGTGTTAGAACACTACTCCCTGGGGACGAACAGGAAATTATAGAGATGATAGCCGGGTTAGGTGAGGAACAGAGCGTACAATAAATACCAAAATAATACCATTTTATAATATAGACAACCTTATAAGGGGGATGCCCATGAAACGATTGGTATTAGGAACGGCAGGACATATTGATCATGGAAAAACTACCCTGGTAAGAGCACTTACCGGAATTGAAACTGACCGCCTGAAAGAGGAAAGGCAGAGGGGAATATCGATAGAATTGGGTTTTGCCCCCTTTATTTTGCCTGACGGGCAGAAGGCTGCTATTGTCGACGTCCCAGGCCACGAAAGATTTATCAAACATATGCTGGCTGGAGCATTTGGCATCGATATGGTTATATTCGTTATTGCTGCGGACGAAGGGGTAATGCCGCAGACCCGTGAACATATGGACATTATAGAGCTGTTAGGAATACAAACCGGTATTGTAGCCCTTACAAAAAAAGACATGGTGGATGAAGATTGGTTAATGCTAGTAGAAGAAGAGGTTGGGGAATATATGGCGGGCACCATATTAAAGGGGGCACCTATTATTGCCGTTTCAGCCGTTACAGGAGATGGGCTGCCGGAACTGATTAATGAAATCCAAAGGCTATCAGAGCAGGTAGCCGAAAAGCCAGCTTTTGGTAAGGCCAGACTGCCGGTTGATCGGGTTTTTACTAAGGCTGGTTTTGGAACGGTGGTTACGGGCACTATGTGGTCAGGGCAGATGGAAACAGGTGAAATACTGGAGTTGATGCCGAGCAGAAAAAAAGTAAAAATCAGGACTCTACAGGTGCATAATGACAAAGTCGATACTGCATACGCAGGACAGAGGGTGGCCGTTAATTTACAGGGAATTGATGTTGCCGACATAGAGAGAGGGAACTGGCTGTCCACACCGGATTATCTGAGTCCAACCCATCGGATGGATGCACGCTTGCGGCTTTTAGAATCAAGCAGCAGAATATTAAAAAATTGGAACAGAATCAGGTTTCATCTAGGCACAGATGAAACCATGGCCAGGATTGTCCTCCTGGACCAGGATGAGCTTCATCCCGGCCAGGAAGGATATGTGCAGATAGTTATGGAGAAACCAGTGGTAGGCCATAAAGGGGATCCGTTTGTAATACGTTACTATTCACCGGTTACGACTATTGGAGGCGGCACTATTATCGATCCTAATGCCACCAAACAAAAGCGGTTTAAGGAAGAGACACTTAATGAACTAATTGTAAAAGAAGAGGGAAATCTTTCAGAAATGCTGCTTTATGAATTAGAATCAAATCCCCAGGATGTAATCAGTGTCGATGAACTTTCCAAAAGAACCGGTAACGTAGAAGAGAAGATAAGACCGGAACTGGAATTGCTGCTGGAAGAGAATAAGGTGGTGGCTCTGAAAAAGGATGAATATATGAGCACCTATGGTCTGTATCAATTTGCCAAAAAGATTACAACTGCTCTGGAGGAATATCATCAAAAATACCCTTTGCGGCAGGGTCATCCCCGTGAAGAATTCCGCAGCCGTTTTTTAAAGAATGTTAACACCAAAACATATAATCTCATCATTAAAGAACTGGAACAAGCGGGACAGATAGAAACCCGAAATAACCAGATCAAGCTGCCCGGGCATTTCCCGGCTCCAGGAGCAGAAGACCTTCAAGCTATAAAAATAATAGAAAGGGAAATGAGGCAAAATTTATTTGCCCCACCTTCACTGGACGCACTGAGACAGTCGGCCCAAGTGGATGAAACCAGATTTACCGAAATTATCGCCTATTTGACGGAAAATCAAGTCCTAATAAAAGTCAGTCAAGATATGTATTTCCTCCAGGATGCTATAGAAGAAGGCAAAAATAGATTAGGCAGTTATTTTTTCCGAGAAACAGAACTAAGCCTGGCGGCCTTTAGGGATATGCTCGATACTACTCGAAAGTATGCCCTGCCGTTGCTTGAATATTATGATAAAATTCACTTCACCCATCGAGTCGGAGATGCCAGAATCAAAACGCGATAAATGGACAAATGTTTAGGGGAATAGGGGGGAAACAAGTTGCTTAAGGTTAAAGAAATAGATGTATATTATGGTGCTATTCATGCCTTAAAAAAAGTCAGTATTGAAGTGGAGCAGGGCAGTATTGTCACTCTAATTGGAGCTAATGGGGCCGGCAAAACCAGTACCTTGAAAAGCATATCTGGATTATTAAGACCTAGAATGGGATCTATTGAATTTGAACAACAGGATATCACCCGACAGGCACCGGACAAAATTGTGGAGATGGGAATATCGCAGGTGCCCGAGGGCAGAAGAGTATTTCCTGATATGAGCGTTCTGGAGAATTTGGAAATGGGAGCTTATTTGCGTAAAGATAAAAAGGAAATTGAAAAGGATCTAGATAGCGTATTTATACGTTTTCCCCGCTTGCAGGAAAGAAAAAAGCAGCTGGCCGGTACTTTATCGGGCGGAGAGCAGCAAATGCTGGCTATTGGCAGGGCTTTGATGGCCAGGCCTAAATTGATGCTGATGGACGAGCCCTCTATGGGATTGGCACCTTTGCTGGTAAAGGAGATTTTTGAGATAATAAAGGATATTAACCAAAGGGGGACTACCATACTGCTAATAGAGCAGAATGCAAACATGGCGCTTTCGATAGCAGACAAAGCCTACGTAATAGAAACTGGAGAAATAGTCCTGGAAGGGACCGCCAGTGAACTATTAAGGAGCGATGAAGTCAAAAAGGCTTACCTGGGAGGGTGAAAAATGAAAGTAAAAGATCGAATGACAGCGGATGTAAAGACAGTAACTCCAGAAACCAGTGTTACAGAGGCCTTTAGGATTATGAAAGAAAACAACATAAGAAGGCTGCCGGTAATGGAAGGGAAAGAGCTCACAGGGATTGTTACTTTGACTGACTTAAACCGGGCTTCACCTTCCGCCGCCACTTCGCTAAGCATTCATGAGCTGAATTACCTGCTGGCGAAGACCAAAATTAAAGATATTATATCCCTGAAACAGTATGTATTCACGGTAAGTAGCCAGAATTATATAGAAACTGCCGCCAAAATTATGCGCCAGCATCGAATCAGCGGCTTGCCCGTAGTTGACAATGGCCAATTAGTAGGGATAGTAACCGAAACCGATATATTCGATGCTTTGATAGATATTTTAGGCGTGAAAGAACCCCATAGCAGAATAGACTTGTATGTGCCCAGCGGACCCGGCAGCCTGGCAGAAATTACCGGAATGATAGCTGCTCATGGAATAAATATTATTAATACCGTAGTTTATTATGATGAGAAGAAATATCGCTATAAGATCATCATCCGGATAGAGGAACTCAACGGTATGGAAATAGCAGAGGAGCTTAAAAAGAAAGGCTATGAGATTGAATCAGTTATGGTGATA
>CAZBKS010000246.1:0-4183 GCA_964492475.1 uncultured Syntrophomonas sp.
AGGTAAAATTAAAATACCTGACCCGGGGTTTGGCTCCTTCCCCCTCCACCGCCTCGGCAGAAGTCATGCCAATACCGGTTAAGAGGTAGCCGCCCCCGCCATCCAGTTTCCATTCGATCATTATGTAAGTGGGCTGGCTTTTTTTGCGGAAAAAACTGGCGATATCGCGTCCCTGTATCTTGGCCCCGGGAACGATAACCTGTAAAAACAGCTGTACCAGAACGCTTTTGCCCCCGCCGTTGGAGAGGTTTAAGAGGGTGTCTTCACCGCCGTGGAAATTGAAGGTTTCATCCACAATATGGCGGGAATCATGATTATAGGAAAAATTGATGATCCTGATTCGATTAATATTGGGCATGGGCTGCTGCTCCCCCTTCAAACAAGGCCTGAATCTCTTCCACCCGGCTGTCACTCAAATAATGGTTCAGCATCAGATCATCCAGCTTGCGGGTGCAGCGGATCTCCCGGTCATTGTCCACCAGCCGGATCAGGTTATGGCGCTCCAGCAGTCGGCAGGTGTTGAGAATGGTGCCGGTCTTGGTCTTGCGGGCTTTTTCTTCGTAATCCTGCTTGCTTTCCCACAGCTCGGCTATTTTAATAAAATTTATACCATAACGCTCCTCCAGCCCCGAGGTTCCCTCCTGCTCCAGCAGAGCCAGCCCCAGTCGCTGATCCAGTTCCTCCGATAATTTGCTCACCCGCAGGTAATCCCGTTGCTTGGGATTGCGGTTACGGCCCCCGTAAAACAGATAAAGTATGAACATAACGATATAGCAGAGCAGGTAGCTGTCCAACAGCCTGGCATCTGATGCCACCCATTCCCGCAAATCCTTGCTGACGAAGCCCAGAAGGCCGTTGCTGCTGTCCGGAACCAGGTACAGGGTGCTGGAGGCTTCCACGATGGTAAACTCCATTTCTTCCTCCATCTGAGCCAGGATGGATCTGACTTCCCCACTGCGGTATTCCAGGAACAGATCCCCGTCGCTATCCCGGTCCAGCTGGCCCCGATCCAGAAGCTTTTTGAATATTCTTAAGGCGGTGTTTAATGAACTCATATTATATCTACCTCGATCAAAAAGTCACTGATAAGGATATGGCGGCTGAAAACCGCATCATTGCAGGTATAGGCCACATCCTCCTCCAACATCTCTTCATCCGGTTTTTTTATCTGAATCCTGCTGACCCGGTACATATCCGGCTGCTCGAATTCAATTCGATGCAGGCAATAGTTCAGGTCCAGCTCCCCGGTGGCATTGGCTACCACTTCACCATGCCCTTTTTGCCAGGCCAGGATGTCAATAGAGTTCAGGTCATATAGCTTGAGCATGGATTTAAACAAGAGCTCACCCTGCACTACTTGAGTAAAAAGGTCTCCCTGGCTCTGCAAATAGGCATAAAACTCGCTGAAGCGAAAGGATGAGCCTTTGCTGCCGGCCATTATTAACAGGGCCTGGACCAAAGCCACCTGAGCTTCATTAATTCTATTGATTTCCAGCCATTCCCGGTCTTCCTGCAGCTCTTCCATGGCCACCCCTTCAGCTGTCTCCTCTTCATTCCGAATACGGGCTTGCCGGTCATAGAGGGGCAAGAGGCTTAAGTTTTTGTCCATACTGGGCTTAAATAAGGGGTTTAACAACTGCCAAAGCCTGGGGATGGTTTCCTCCCCGCACTTTTCCAGGGGAACCAGGATTTCCTGCTCAAAATTATAGACCCGGGCCAGGGACAAAGCAAATGAATCCTCAATCATTTCCTTATAAATCTGGGCCAGGCTGTGCCGCTCCAGAATGACCTGTTTCTGTTCGTCTATGGTATCGATAATATTTCGACGAATAATGGCGATCTCCCTGCGGGCTTTCTTCATCTCTTCATCCAGCTGGCCCCGGGCACTTTCCTCTTCCTGCAAGCGTTGCTCCAAAAGCACAATCATATCCCGGATTTCATTCATGGTGTCGTACTCTTCCTCCAACAGGGCATAGGTGCTGCTGACCAGGCTCTCGTATTCCCGGATATCCACTTCATAAATGTTTTCCCGGATCTTCTGAATGAACTGACTGATATCATTCCGCTTCTGCCTGATCATCTGCCGCAGGTTGGCGCTCTGGCTGATGGCCTTTTTATAGTTTTTACGCTTAATCAGCTCGCGCAGTTTCAGTTCTTCAATGGTGAAACTGATTTCCTCTTCCACTTCCTTGGTGCGAAACAGCAGGTCATAACCCTGGTTGGTAAGCTGGTAAGTAACGGTGTAGCCATTTTCACTGTCCTTAAGCTTATCGTCTATTAAGCGAATGCGAATGGGACTTAAACCCTCCCCATACTTCATCACCGGATAGTAACGGGCCTCTCCCCCATTTTGCAGAATATCCTTGATGATATACTCCGCCAGGGGGCGAAGGTTCTCGGCGGGAAAGTCCGGATGGTAGGCAGGAATAATCTCCCTTAAGAAAGTGCTGATGCTGTCCATGGTGCATTCCTCATCCTCGCTTAAGGTTCTTTCCATTATGAAAACCAAAACCGAGAAAATGATATTGTCCAGGTGGCCCCGCTCAAACAGCCGCTCCATGTCCATATTGCGATTATAGCGGTTGACAATGGAGTCAATAGCAGCCATTATTTGCATCCTTTTCTCGAAGCCTTCGAGAAATCCTAAATCTTGCATGATAAACCCCGTTCTAAGTTAAAATGCCGGCCAAAATCTGATAATTGATTATTTCCTGGGGTATATAGCGGCCCTGCTTCAATAAATCTATAATTCCTGCCGGATCAGAGCCCAAGAGCTTAGCAAAATCCTCCACCGCCGTCGGTATATCCCTTTTATCCGGTGACTCCGGCATCTCCCGGCCTCGGGCCAAGTCCAGCATAAGCAGGTACAGAGGAACAAATGGCTCAATCGACAAAGCGGGGTTGGCCTCCCGGGTGCGGAAAAACAAACGGATACCCTCCCGGTCCAGATCCCCAAAATATTTGAATCTTATAGCCTGTCCGGCCTGCCTTCGCAGCATACCCCGGGCATAATCTTCCAAAGCAGCCTTTTTGGTTATTTTATTGCCTTCCCCGTAAATAAGCAAGTCCACCCTCTGGCCAGCAATAAGATTCTGGCCGCTAGCCTGCATCAACTTCCGGAAGGTAAACCAGGTGTCCTTGTTTTCCAGGATCAGCACCGACATTTCAGCAGATTGGCTGTGAACATATTCAAAAAAGGGCTCCGGGGTATCATAATAATGGAGAAAATCCTCCCCCAGGCCATTGAAACGCAAGACCTCCCGGAGCAGGGCAAAGTTCTCGTCGATAAGCTTCTCCCGCCCCCAGATGGAAAAGGAACGCTCCTTGCGGGACATGGGCTCTTCCAGCAATTCCCCCCGATGCCATAAGTACTGGCTTAAACCCTCCAGCAGTTCACGATGCTTTTTATACAACTCCGGGCGCTTCAGATAGCCAGATATGTTCAAGCGCGGGTTGAGCCGGCGGATGCTTTCCAGGTATTCACTATAATCTTCCTTAGGCCTGATGATGCGGTATTTATTAAAAAGAGGGGGTATTCTCCCATTCTTTCCCGAGGCCTTAACCGGACTGAGCAAACCGCCCTCCACCATGTCTTCAACTTCAACATGAAACAGCAGATAATCCCTTTCCCGGGAGATCTTCTGCAGTTCGGTTTCGGTTATGAACTTGCCGTGGGTAAATAGTTTTTCGGGTGGGATCATGGTGGTTCTCCTTGTGATTGTTTATTGGGAGGACATCTATGGAACGGGGGTATCTTATAAAAGTGTGGAAACCTCTCGGTTTTCACTCTTTTTGAACTATCCGGAAATTCCGGATAGTTGCTTTAACTTCCAATTCCCTCTCATCAATTATATTCTTTATGTGCTCATTTATCGTCCTCACGTTTTTTTGATAAAGCTGTGCTATTTGCTTCTGGTTAAGCCAGATAGTATCATCTGATATATAAAAAGTTCCCCCTTGGGAAAACTATTCAGTGCCTTCTGCCCTTAAACCGCTATAAATGGTCAGCCCGGCCAATAGTTACATGATGCCCCGGCACCAGGGCTCCGTTTTTGGTTATTTTATTGCATTCGCCATAAAACAGCAAGTCCGCAGCCTGAACAGCTACATTGTTCTAGCCGGTAAAATGCATCACAACTATTGTATCAGATAGAAACGTAATATCTCTGATAAATCAATATCG
>CAZBKS010000247.1:0-4168 GCA_964492475.1 uncultured Syntrophomonas sp.
TGAAGGCATTAGGTTGCGCAGCGGAGATCGATCAGATCTATTGTGATGCATGCATGAATCGACAAATAATACAACAATGAATCATTTTTGCTTTTTATCCCAGCGGGCGGATTAATGGTTTATGCCTCCAAGGCCCATAATACCTGGCATTCATAGAAATATAGGAAAATCTATCCTGGTGGCACGTTTATTGCTATCTAATATGCCAGATACGCAACATTAATATATCATAATCCCATTAACACATTTTCTCATATTATCATCTACTGTTATATAGCGGTCGTACCCCTTTACCACTCATACCCTTTTATTCGCTATACAACAGTAGACCCCCTCTTTTTTTTGCCAGGTGATTAAAACACCTGGTTAAAAAAAGAAGGGCCAGTCTTGATTTGTGGGTGTGTATTTATGAAACATCTTGAACTGTTAAGGAGTGTAGCAGAAGAATACATAAGAGGATTCATTTAGATGGTAATTGCTCACCGAATTAAAGCCAATTG
The DNA here is from genome assembly GCA_964492475.1 of uncultured Syntrophomonas sp. Taxonomy (GTDB): domain Bacteria; phylum Bacillota; class Syntrophomonadia; order Syntrophomonadales; family Syntrophomonadaceae; genus JAAYJK01. The sequence goes on from CAZBKS010000247.1 coordinate 501, forward strand.
CATTTTTCTAAAATTTATTATACATATTATTGTGGAAAGGGGGACAGAGGGATACAGAGTATTAAATAAGTCCGGTTTTTAACCGGCTAAGTTTTTTTTAACATCTATAGAGGGGGGGAGGTTTATGACCTACGAAAATTTGTTGCTGGAAAAAGAAAATAAAATAGCAACATTGTACATCAACAGACCCAAGGCTCTTAACGCTCTAAATCGGGAAACACTCCTGGAGTTAAAAGATGCTATAACCAGTATTTCTCAAGATGATGAAGTAGATCTGCTAATCATAACTGGTGCAGGGGATAAGGCTTTTGTAGCCGGTGCCGATATAGCCTATATGCAGAATCTGTCCGCTATGGATGCTCGCAGTTTTGCAGCTCTTGGTCAGCAGGTATTCATGATGATTGAGACTATGGAAAAACCAGTTATTGCAGCCGTTAACGGTTTTGCTCTCGGAGGCGGGTGCGAACTGGCTATGTGCTGCGATTTTCGTATCGCCTCTTCGAAGGCTAAATTTGGACAACCTGAAGTAGGCCTGGGCATCATACCTGGTTTTGGTGGCACCCAGCGTCTGGCCCGTTTGATTGGTGCTGGGATGGCCAAACAGTTGCTTTACACTGCAGATGTCATAGGCGCTGACGAAGCTCTTCGTACAGGCCTGGTAAATTCAGTACAAACACCTGAAGAATTGATGGATGTTGTGAAGGCGACTGCCGGCAGAATTCTGGCCAAGGGGCAGGTAGCCGTAAGACTCTGCAAAGCCGCTGCCAATGAAGGTCTGCAGACCGATATTAATCGAGGTATGACTATAGAGGCAGATGCGTTTGGTCTTTGTTTTGCTACTGCTGACCAAAGGGAAGGAATGACTGCTTTTATCGAAAAGCGCAAAGTGGGCTTTACCGGTAAATAAGGCAAACAGGAATTTAATGGATTAAAACTATAGGGGGTAATTTAATGAAAATAATGGTACTTGGAGCAGGTACTATGGGAGCAGGCATTGTTCAGACCGCTGCACAGGCCGGCTTCGAAGTGATTGTGCGCGATATCAAACAAGAATTTGTTGATAATGGTATTGCCGGCATTAATAAGATTCTCGGGAAAAACGTTGACAAAGGGAAAATGACTGCTGAAGATAAAGCTGCAGTTATGGGTAGAATTTCCGGTACAGTTGATATGGCTGCAGCTGCAGACTGTGATCTGGTTATCGAAGCTGCTCTGGAAGTCATGGAAATTAAGAAAACCATCTTTAAGGAACTGGATGCTATCTGCAAGCCCAGCTGCATTTTAGCCAGCAACACTTCAGCTTTGAGCGTCACCGAAATAGCTGCTGCCACCGGCAGAGCAGACAAGGTGATCGGCATGCACTTCTTCAACCCGGTACCGGCCATGAAATTGGTCGAAGTTATCCGGGGAGCTAACACCAGCCAGGAAACTTATGACGCAATTAAGGCCCTTTCAGAAAAAATGGGCAAGGCTCCGGTAGAAATCAATGAAGCCCCCGGCTTTGTTGTCAACCGCCTCTTGATCCCCATGCTGAAGGAAGGTATGTATTGCGTAATGGAAGGCGTAGCCAGCCCAGCTGATGTTGACACTTCCATGAAGTTTGGCGCCGGGCATCCCATGGGACCTCTGGCACTGGCTGACATGATTGGACTCGATATCTGCCTGGCCATTATGGAAACTCTGTACAAAGAGTTTGGCGATCCCAAGTATCGTCCCTGCCCGTTGCTGGCCAAATTGGTTCGCGCCAATAAACTGGGACGTAAAACAGGTGAAGGATTCTTTGCTTACAAGTAATAAATTAATTTATTTAGAGGGAGTGAAGTATAAATGTCAAGAGAAGTAGTAGTAGCAGGTGTATGTCGTACACCTTTAGGAACCTTTGGGGGTACGTTGAAAGATACCAAAGCAGTAGAACTGGGAAGAATCGTTATGGAGGAGGCCCTGAAAAGGTCTGGAGTTAAGCCGGAACAAGTAGAGGAAGTAATCTTTGGATGTGTATTACAAGGTGGACAGGGACAAAACATTGCCCGCCAGTGTATGATACATGCTGGAATCCCCAAGGAAACTACCGCCTTTACTATTAATAAAGTTTGCGCTTCAGGAATGAGAGCAATTCAGCTGGCAGCACAGGTTATCAAAGCCGGGGATGCAGATATTGTACTGGCCGGTGGAACGGAATGCATGAGTGCTCATCCCTATTACCTGCCCAATGCCCGCTGGGGATACAGAATGAATATGGTAAAAGGTGATCTCATAGACGGTATGGTTTATGACGGATTATGGGAAATCTTCAATGGCTACCATATGGGTATAACCGCAGAAAATGTAGCAGATCAATATGGCTTAACCCGTGAAGAACAGGACGCTTTTGGATATACCAGTCAGGTTCGGGCTGCAGAGGCTATTGCATCTGGAAGATTCAAAGACGAAATCGTACCTGTAGTTATTAAAGGCAAAAAAGGTGACAAAGTATTTGATACTGACGAACATCCCCGCCTGAGCAGTCCTGAAGCCATGGCTAAACTTGGTACTGCCTTCAAAAAGGGTGGAACCGTTACGGCAGGAAATGCATCCGGAATAAACGATGGCGCTGCTGCCATGATCGTAATGTCCAAAGAAAAAGCCGATGAACTGGGTATCAAACCGATGGCTAAAATCATCAGCTATGCTTCCGGCGGCGTAGATCCTTCAGTTATGGGCTTAGGACCAATTCCAGCTACCAAGAAAGCGCTGGCCAAAGCTGGTATGACCGTAGATGATATTGATCTTATCGAAGCCAATGAAGCCTTTGCTTCTCAGTCACTAGCTGTAGCCAGAGACTGTGGATGGGCAGACAAGATGGACAAAGTCAATGTAAACGGCGGAGCTATCGCTCTGGGTCATCCGATTGGGTCTTCCGGAGCCAGAATAATCGTAACCCTGCTCTATGAAATGCAGAAACGCAGTCTCAAAACTGGATTGGCCACTCTCTGCATAGGCGGCGGGATGGGATGTACCACTATCTTTGAAATGCTCTAAACCAGGTGGTAAACCTGTAAGGTGACAAGCCTTATTATACAGGTGCTGCTGTAGTTTATTATAACGGATGGCCGGGTGGATACAGATCTATCCGGCCAGCACGGCTACATATTAGTCAATCAGCAAATTTGAATTAGGAGGGAATAGTATTGCCACATGATAATTATTTATATCAAATGAGGGATATTAAGTTCCAGATGAAGGAATGGCTTGACATGGATAAACTCCTGTCTTGCGATGGTTATAAAGACTACTACGGAGCTGACGATCTGGACGGGTTCCTGGATGTCAACTTCAAAATCTGCCGCGACGTACTTTGCCCGGCCAACAAAGATGCCGATGAAATCGGTTTCCAGTTTGTCGGAGGCAACGAAAATGCTGTAAAAAGTCCTGATGTCTTCAAAACGGTTTACAATACGGTTTGCGAAGCCGGCCTGGGACCCCAGTTCGGTGATCGCGAAGTAGAAGGCCGCATGCCCCTGGCCTGGTATGCTCCAATTTTGGAAATGCAGTCCGGTGCATCACCGGCCATGGTAATGCTGTGGTCTCTGACCCAGGGTGCTACCACTGTCATCCAGTATAACGCCGCCCAAAGATTTAAAGATCTTTACCTGCCCAAGATGTATTCAGGCGAATGGGGCGGATCCATG
>CAZBKS010000248.1:0-4149 GCA_964492475.1 uncultured Syntrophomonas sp.
AGGGTTCATTTCATTTTTAACTGCAATCTGTAAATGGAATGCACCATATAAAGCACTCCGGGGCGTCAAGCTGTCATCGCGAGCAAAAAAGGTAAAGATCAAGGGGATGACCACGCCGCGAGATTCGAGTAAGGCGTGGGAACACACCTCGCAGAGGAATGTCCCCGTAACAAGAAGGTCAATTTAGCGGCTTTTAAGTAATAACGCAGAAGCTCACCTTTTTATGATGCTGAAAGCACTCAAGGGAGTGCTTTGAAACTATACGCATATAAAGCCCGTTAACAAATCTTATCGAACTTAGCAAGTAATGAAGTTAACTTACTTTTCCGTATCTCGATAATCCTTAATATCTGCCTTAGTCTTTAATCCTTCCACAAATTCATTGAAAGTCTTTATTTCTTTTTCCTGCTGCAGTTGGAGCAGGATACTATTCTTAACCGAATCAAAATCCTGTATGGATTCTTCCTGCCGCTCCCCCGCTTTAATAATATGATAGCCAAAATCGGTTTTTACCGGCTCTTCTGTTATCTGGCCTGGTTCCAGCTTCAAAGCAGCATCCAAAAATTCCTGGACAAAGGAGCTAGTCTCATTAACTATACCCAAATCACCACCACTACTCGCGCTGCCGCAGGTAGAATATTCCTTGGCCAGTTCGGAAAAATCGTCACCCGAATTCAATTTGTTCAGGATTTGATTGGCCAGTTCTTCATTATCAACGAGTATGTGATAAATCTGAATTCCAGCCGCCTGCGTATACATAGACTGATTTTCATTGTAGAAGGTTTGAACTTCTTCTTCACTAACAGCAACGCTGGCAGTAACTTCTTCCTGTATTTTTGAAATGAGCTGTTCCATTTTCATTTCGGATCTGAATGTTTCTTCATCCAGTCCGGTCTGCTGGAGAAATTCCTGATAGCTTTCCTCATTACCCTGCAACTGTATCTCCTTAAAGTCCTTTATGGCTTGATCCAATTCCTCATCACTTACTTCAATGCTTCGGTTCTGACCTTCTTTTGTCAGCAGCTGCTGATAAACTATATCATCAAAAGCCTGGGTTTCGAGCTCCTGCAAAACATCAGCCGGTATTTCATCAACTGCCGTACCAGTATAGGACTCCTGCTGCATTTTATAGCTGGCCTGTAAAAGCGCATAACGATCATCATATTCTGCTTTAGTAATTTTCACCCCATTAATTTCTCCTACATATTCTTCGGAAGTGGTATTACCACACCCGGCCAGAAATAGAGCAGCAAGCAGAACCAGAAGCAGTATAGTACTTTTTTTCATGATATATCTCCTCCTAAATCAACCTTATACATTCATGCAATTGACATTATAACACAGAATCGAATTCCACAGTAATGCATCCTCCTGATAATAATATTTATAAAACCTAACTTGATCAGGCAGGAACCAGTCCGGGGTTCCGACTACTATGATACTGCCATTTTTTGAAATCATTGGTTCAGCAAAAATGCTTAAAAAAAGCAGGGAGAACCTAAAATCGGTTCCCCCTGTTAATAAAAATCTATGTGTAAATATGGAATCTTTTACACGATACCATGACTATACATGGCATCTGCTACTTTTAGGAATCCGGCAATATTTGCTCCTACTACCAGATTACCGCTAAAGCCATACTCATTGGCAGCTTCGTAAGCCTTCTTGTGAATGTTTACCATTATATCTTTCAGTTTAGCGTCCACCTCGTCGAAGGTCCATGAATACCGCATACTATTCTGCGACATCTCCAGAGCCGATACTGCAACACCACCTGCATTGGCAGCTTTTCCCGGTCCAAACAATACTTTGTTGTCAAGGAATACTTTAACTGCCTCTGGAGTGGAAGGCATATTGGCACCTTCACCTACTGCTATGCAGCCGTTGGCAACCAGAGTCCTGGCAGCCTGTTCATTGATTTCGTTCTGGGTGGCGCAGGGCAGCGCGATATCGCAGGGTACACTCCATATATCGTCGCATCCTTCATAATAGGCAGCATGATCATGCAGGGCCAGATAATCTTTGCATCTTTTTCTCTGCACTTCTTTAAGAAGCTTTATAGTATCCAGGTTTACTCCCTTTTCATCTATAAAATAGCCATTTGAATCACTCATGGCAACTACTTCACCGCCCAGTTCTTTAACCTTCTGAGCCGCATAAATAGCCACATTTCCTGATCCCGAGACAACTACCCGCTTACCCGCAAATGATTCACCTCTGGTCTTCAACATTTCATCCACAAAATATACCAAACCGTAACCGGTTGCTTCAGTCCGGGCTAAGCTGCCTCCCCATGTCAGGCCTTTTCCAGTTAAGACGCCTTCGTAACGATTTACAATTCTCTTGTATTGCCCGAACATGTAACCAATTTCACGCCCACCTACGCCTATGTCTCCGGCGGGCACATCAGTATCGGCACCAATATGTCTGTACAGCTCGGTCATAAAACTCTGACAGAATCTCATTACTTCGTTATCAGATTTTCCCTTGGGATCAAAGTCACTACCTCCCTTACCGCCGCCAATCGGCAGTCCGGTCAAGGAGTTCTTAAAAATCTGTTCAAAGCCTAAAAACTTTATAATACTGAGATTTACGGAAGGATGAAACCTTAAGCCGCCTTTATATGGACCGATGGCGCTGCTGAATTCGATCCTAAAACCACGGTTAACCTGGACTTCTCCTTTATCATCTACCCATGGAACCCGAAAAATAATCTGCCTTTCAGGCTCGACTATTCTTTCAAAAAGCCCGGTATCAACATATTCCGGATGTTTTTCCATAACTGGTTCGAGCGACTCCAGTACTTCTCTGGCAGCTTGTAGAAATTCTGGTTCATTAGGATTTCTCTGGATAAGTTTATCCATTAAAATATTTACATACGACATTCTCGATATTCCTCCTTTGGAATTTATCAATAATTTTACTTTCCCAATTATTATTGAAATTGATTACAATGTAAATACTTTTTGAACAGATATATTGTATGCAAGTATGCAAGACGTATACATTATTATCTCTCTACATCATATCATGCTGGTTTAAATCTTGTTCCAGCGTTTTATTCCAGCGGAAAAACAAAAAAGCTGAAGCATTTTATCTGCCTACAGCTTCTTTTCTTGAATATAAGGAGTTCTAACTTGAATTCTTCATTAGTCCCCTAAATCGTCTTTAATGCTCTTCTGAATAATTTCCTGTACATCATTAAACATTTGGATAAATTTAGCTTCTGCTTCAAAGAAACTGGCTATCTCTTTTTGTTGGTTTAGTTTAGCAAATTCTAAAGTCAGTTCCTGCATTAATTGGGGCGCAGGTTCTACCCCCAATACTTGAGCACGGTTTATTTCTATCTGTTTTTCACGCAGTTTGAATATTTTTTCTCTATATTCCGGTTGTTGTTCGATTTCATTCTTAGCTGCCATATAGCTCTGAAAAATATCGCTATTCTTAATGGCACGAGCCAATTCATGGGCTCTATCATATGGGTTAACACTACCAACCATTTCTTCCACTTCCTTTTAATATATTCAAATACTAGTCTAGGATATCATAAAAGCCATTACCACCCAAATCTTTCCTTAATCATGCCCTGCAGCTGATTAATTAATAATTCCCAGGCACACCAAATAAATAAAGAGCGCATAAAAGAAACCACCCATTAGCAGGATCGGTGCCGAAATATGCTTTTTCTTCCTGAGCTCCAGGTAAATAAAACTAGATGAAGCTATAGCCAGCAGTGCTACAATCAAAGCACTGCCGCTCAACTGCCAGGGGGTGAGGAATATTCCCAGGGCCGGTATTAAAGAACTCTGAAAGACCATGGCTCCAGTAATATTGCCTAGAGCCAGGGTATCTTTATTCCTTGATATCCAGATTACGCTGTTGAACTTCTCGGGCAGTTCAGTAGCAATTGGAGTAATAATAAGTGCCAGTACAAAGGCCGGAACAACGTACATTTCTGCTACTTCCGTAACCGATTCTACAAACATATCTGCACCCAGAATAATAAAACCCAGAGCAACGAGTACTTGCAATACTACCAAACCCAGAGCAGGGGAAGAATTATTCCGAGCCAGATAGAATTTTGGCAGCTCATGGTCTGATACAATATCCCTTTCCTCAGCCAGCATGACAAAAACATACCAGCAATAG
>CAZBKS010000249.1:0-4138 GCA_964492475.1 uncultured Syntrophomonas sp.
ATTTTTTACAGAAGCTGCTTAATTTATTACTCCACGATAAAATTCCATGCATATACGAAATATTGTTACCGACCACTTTACTTTCTTTTATAAGCGAATTCTTTAGCAGTTGTTGTAAGGATTCTTCAGTAGCAAATAAATAAGGACCGGTATCATGATAAGCTGTCAACTGATGCGATTTAAGAACTGCATCAATATACTTCACATTAACAGGGAAATTATTGCGCTCACAAAAATTACTATGATAAAATATTTAATATAAAATATTACAAAGGAGTTAGATTATGATTGAACAATTACGGGAAAATATATATCGTATCGAAATTCCACTACCGAAGAATCCTCTCAAAGCTTTAAACTCATATTTCATTCGGGGCGGTGAGAGAAACCTTCTGATAGATACTGGTTTCAACCAGGATGAATGCAGGACGGCCATGGACCAGGCTATTAAAGAGCTTGGATTTTCTATGGATAACACAGATATTTTCATAACCCATATTCATTCAGATCACTCTGGGTTGGCAGGGTACCTGGCCGGGCCGGAAACACAAGTATACACCGGGGAATACACAAAGGAGGGGTTGTGCGGCTCCAGCCGCATGTTTGACTATTTTGGTGATTTGATCAAGCAGAGCGGACTTATGGAGATGGGACTGACTTCAGATACTTCCATACACCCGGGTTATCGGTATCGCACTGTACCGGTCAGCAATGTTACCGTTATCCATGATGGTGATGTAATCAAGGTTGGGGATTTCTCCCTGCAGTGCATCAATACCACCGGCCATGCTCCCGATCATATGTGCCTCTATGATAAAACACATAAAATATTATTCAGCGGAGACCACATTCTAGGCGGGATTACCCCCAACAACACCATCTGGGGTGTACCCTGGACTATTCAAGTTGATTATCTGGCCGAATACTTCAAAAGCCTGGCTATAATAAATGATCTGGACATTGAACTGACTCTGCCTAGTCACAGGGGAACTTTGACTGATTGTTACCAGAGAATTGAAGAATTGAAAAGGCATCATGATAACCGCTTGAACAATATCCTGGACATTTTAGGGAACGAATCCATGACCGGGGCAGAGGTAGCCAGTAAAATGAATTGGGATATAGACATTAAATCCTGGGAGCAATTCCCCATGGCTCAGAAATTATTTGCAGCTGGAGAAGCTTTATCTCACCTGACTAACCTGATGTTTAAAGGAGTCATAAATAAACGCCTGCAAAATGAGGTGGTGTATTACCAGAAGGCTTGACTACCGGGAAAACCAGAGACAGTTAATTCCTTTCTATACATTATTAACAGGAACTCTTTGCCAGCCCCGGGAAATTTCCTTTGGCGATTTGTTTATATGGTCTCTTTTATTTTATCTGTGCTAATATTAATAGAGAATTATAATAGTAGATTTTGTACAAGGAGGCTATTTCTTTGATCGAAGTTAAGAATCTTACTAAGATCTACCACACCACCCATAAGGAAATAGTAGCTCTGGAAAATGTGAGCTTATCTATAAATCAAGGAGAAATTTTCGGAATCATCGGTATGAGTGGAGCAGGGAAAAGCACCTTAATACGTTGTATTAATATGCTGGAAAGACCCGGCCAGGGTTCCATCCTGGTTGACGGACAGGATATCGCTGCTCTTAACAAGAAAGAACTGTATAAGGCTCGTCAGAAAATCGGTATGATCTTTCAGCAATTTAACCTGCTTTCCTCCCGTACGGTTTTTGATAATGTTATGTTTCCTCTGGAAATTGCCCATACTCCCATAAACCTGGCTCGAAAGAAAGTTAACGAGCTGCTGGATATGGTGGGAATTGCAGATAAAGCCAGGGTTTACCCGGGACAACTCAGTGGAGGGCAGAAACAAAGAGTCGGTATAGCCAGGGCTCTGGCCAATGATCCCAAGCTGCTGTTATCCGACGAGGCCACCTCGGCCCTTGACCCTCAGACTACCCGTTCTATTTTGAATTTATTAAAGGATATAAACTCGCAGCTGAATTTAACCATACTTCTGATAACCCATGACATGAATGTAATTAAGCAGGTATGCGACCGGGTTGCGGTCATAGATGATTCCCATATTGTTGAAATTGGAGATGTTTTATCTGTGTTTTCCCGCCCCCAAACTGCTATTTCCCAGAGTTTTGTAAATGCCCTGGTCAACAAAGACATCCCGGAAAATTACACGGATAATCTGCTTAAATCTCACGAAAATAAATATTCCTGCTTGATACGCGTTTCCTTTATTGGATCTTCAGCTGGTGAACCGGTGATTTCATCCATGATCAGGAAATACAACATTGATGCCAGCATTCTTTATGGCAATATTGATCGGGTTAAAGATGTTCCTTTCGGAAATCTGACTCTGGAGTTAATTGGAAGTCAGGAAGCTGTAGAGCAATCAATGGAATATTTGAGGGCCAAGGGCCTGGAAATCGAGGTGATGCAATAAGTGCTGGATAATATTATGACTCTTCATGCCAATATAATAGCGGCTGATTTTTTCACCAATAATTCCTGGATGATTGACAAAGTAGCTCTGGCCACCTGGGAAACCCTGTATATGGTAGCCATATCTACTGTTCTCAGCTATCTGGTAGGATTGCCTCTGGGAGTGATTCTGGTCATCACCGGAGATGGACACATTCTGGAAAGCAAAGAATTTAACCGTATTTTGGGAGCGGTAGTTAATGCAGTGCGTTCGATACCCTTTATTATATTCCTTATCCTGGTAATACCCTTCACCCGGTTGGTAGTAGGTACTTCCATAGGAACCGCAGCATCTATAGTCCCGCTTACCCTGGCAGCTATTCCGTTTGTAGCGCGTCTGGTTGAGACTTCGTTGAAAGAGATTGAATGGGGGCTGATTGAGGCGGCATTATCAATGGGCGCAAATGCCTGGCAGGTTATCAGCAAAGTATTGATTCCGGAAGCCAGGCCATCTATTATCCTGGGGGTAGCCATCACTACTATTAATCTGGTGGGATATTCGGCCATGGCTGGGATTGTTGGAGGAGGTGGTCTGGGAACCCTGGCATATTATTACGGTTATCAACGTTATGAAGATTCAATAATGTGGGTTACGGTAATAGTGCTGATCGTATTTGTACAATGCGTGCAAATGCTGGGTGATAAAATGCTGGCAATCGCACTATATAAAAGGAGGTAAAAGAATGAAAAAGACTTTAGTATTAATTATGGTTGTTATGATGCTGCTGGTAGGGTTGGCCGGCTGCGGAAGTGAGACCGGGGACAAGTCTGCTGATACTGATAAAACCGCTCAAACAGAAACCGCCAAAATCGTAGTAGGAGCGACTGCAGTACCCCATGCGGAAATACTGGAAATCGTAAAACCTATTCTGGCGGAAGAAAACATTGATTTGGAAATTAAGGTATTTACGGACTATGCGCAGTTAAACCCTTCCTTAAAAGATGGTCAGATAGATGCTAACTTTTTCCAGCACATACCCTATCTGGAGGATTATAACAAAAATAATGATGCTGACCTGGCCTGGACAGTAAAAGTTCATAATGAACCAATGGGCATATACTCAAATAAATATGAAAGCCTGGAAGAACTACCGGATGGTTCGGTGGTAGGAATTCCCAATGATGCTACCAATGGTGGTCGTGCCCTTATGGTACTGGAATCTGCCGGATTGATCAAGCTTACATCGGGGGTGGGCGTAAACGCCACTGATAAAGATATTGTGGAAAATGCCAAAAATCTGCAAATCACCATGATGGACGCAGCTATGCTGCCAAGAACGCTGGAAGATGCCGGCATCTGTGTAATTAACAGCAACTATGCCCTGGAAGCCAACTTGAACCCGGTTAATGATTCTATCTTCATGGAACCTGCAGATTCACCTTTTGCTAATGTGCTGGTGGTTCGCTCAGCAGATAAAGACAAGGACGCTATAGTCAAGCTGGGTAAAGCACTGCAATCTGATGAAGTGAAGGAATTCCTGGAAACTAAATATCAAGGGAGCTGTGTCCCGTCTTTCTAATCTCAAAGTATAAAAATTTGACCAGGAAGGTCTTGCTGTGTTTGCAGAAGGCTGGAATGGTCTTATTTTTTAATATATCAGTAGATCCATTTGGCACGGTGAATATGATGGCT
>CAZBKS010000250.1:0-4127 GCA_964492475.1 uncultured Syntrophomonas sp.
CGTTATGCCCATTGAGCAGATGGAGGAGATTCAGAAAGATCAGCTGAAGTGGGAGCAAAGTGGGAATGAAGGGAGTTCCAGGAGTGAAAGACCCCAGACTGAATACCAGCAGATCAAAGTGAAGGTTGGGGATATTAACGATGTACAGCCGGTGCAGGAGGCTATCATGAACATGGGCTACCAGGCCCAGAGTCTAAACGATATATTGGAATCCAGTAAAAAGACCATGGCAGTCACCCAGGCTATTTTAGGCGGAATAGGCGCAGTATCGCTGCTGGTAGCAGCCATAGGAATCACCAACACCATGGTTATGGCAATATATGAGCGAACCCGGGAAATCGGGATTATGAAGGTGATTGGAGCTACCATCGCTGACATTCGTAAAATGTTTCTCCTGGAAGCGGCCTTGATCGGATTGGGAGGTGGTCTGCTGGGACTTGCCTTGAGCTATCTGGGATCATGGATAATCAATATACTCACCAGGCAGTTCTCTGCCGGCATGGGTATGGGAGCAGGAGACACAGTGACTAACATATCCCTGGTTCCTTGGTGGCTGGCTCTACTGGCACTGGTATTCACCAGCCTGGTAGGAGTGGTGGCCGGATATTTTCCCGCGCGTCGGGCCACCCGATTAAGTGCCCTGGAAGCCATCCGCACATTTTAGAGTGTCACGAGACGGCAGACGTTGTGAAAGGTCATTAAAACCAAGAACATAAAACCTCCAGAATTTTCATGTAAAAAAAAGTCACATTAAGCCGAGCGCCTGCATATAGTGTAAAGCACTCTATTTTTTGGTTTGCAAATATCAGGAGGTGGTTTAGTGTCCTTCCTGGGATGGTTCTTGGCCGTTGCTGCTGTTGTTAAAGGCAGCTTGTTATTGTTTGCTTATCTCAACAATCAGGTTTTTCCCCAGCCGTTAAATGAGGCGGAAGAAAAACGCTATCTGAAAGAATTAAGGGAAGGTAGTGAAGAAGCTCGTAATATACTGGTGGAACGCAATTTGCGACTGGTTGCTCACGTGGTAAGAAAATACGAGAATACCGGTGAAGATATGGAGGATCTTATATCTATCGGTACTATAGGTCTTATTAAAGGGATCAAAACATTTGATGATGAAAAAGGGGTTAAGCTGGCCACCTATGTTGCACGCTGTATAGATAACGAAGTGTTAATGCCAGGATATGCGTAATTTAAAATCCCTATATATTGGGGACTTGCGACCCTCGCCGCTGACTAATAATATAAAGATAACGTAGGTTAATGGTAATTTTAACCTATTTTCTGATTAACGACAAGCTAATTTGCAAAAAATATAAGTAGCATTATGGGAGCATCAAAATTAATTTAACATACAAAACCGTTCAGAAATGGGCGGTTTTTTTATACCACTCTTTTATTGAGCCGGGTTGGATGCTTTACGCTGAAAATCCGGCTTTTTTTATAGAGAGTAAAGGAGTGGTTAATTTGAAAAACGTACAGCTAAAAACAACCCCTGTTATTGAAGAAATGTCTAAACTAAACTTTTCAGGAAACGTAATTCCGCAAAACTGGTTTAATTTTATTAAATTTCCATCCGGTAAACCAGATCTACTAGGAATCATGTTCTTATCAGAAATTATATATTGGTATCGGCCCACCGAAATTCGAGATGAAGTCACAGGGCAGATAATAGGCTATAAAAAGAAATTTAAAGCCGATAAACTGCAACGTAATTATCAATCATTTGCAGACCAATTTGGAGTTTCAAAACGGCAAGTGCAAGATGCAGCCAGAAGGCTTAAAGAAGCTGGTTTAATTACAATCGAACTAAGGATAGTTACTTCAGATGCCGGAATAGTATTATCTAATGTGCCATTTTTTGAACCCGTGATTTCAGGAATAAAGCAAATAACATATCCTCATTTAGAACAGGGGGGGTCATGTAATCAATTACATGAGGGTATGAAACCAAACGTAAGAGGGTCATGTAATCAATTACATGAGGTCATGCAATCAAACGTAATAGGTAATGTAACCAATTACATGACGTATACAGAGAATACTACAGAGAATAATGATGATGAAGCTCTTCACCCTGCAAGGGAAACAATCGCATCTGAAGATGCAGAATATGATGATGAGGAAACTTATGTTTGGTTAATCCCTAATAATCCAGCTAAGGTACTTGCTGAATACAATATCAAATTAAGTTATAAAAACCCAGCAACGCAAACCTGTTTACAGGAACTAAAAAAATATACCCCCGAACAATTGGGAACCATCGCCAGGGTATTGAAAGAAAAAGAGCAATCAGGCAAAATAAAAAACGCAGCTGGATTATTAGTTAAGGATATAGGAATCTGTGATCAAATACTTAGCGATAGGTTTTATCCAGAGCAGCGCAAAAACAAAAATACTAAAAAGCAAGCCGAACAAGAGTACGAGATATTTATTCCCCCATTGCGGTGAGCTATATAGACTATTTAAAGTGAAGTTGTAAAAAAATATCATTATAGGACTTGCCATAGTCCTAAATATGCCTTAAAATTTAATTAAAGTTAATCAAAAAATAAAACAAGTACAGGACAACAGAATTGTCGAAAAACCTGTGTCAATATCCGTATGCCCGAAGCCACTCAATCGAGTGGCTTTTTTTATTGCAAAAAAATAATAAATAAATACCGCGAACTACGCGGGGAAGGAGCGATTATATGTTTAAAAAGAATCTACAGTCGGCCATAAAAGCTGGTGTACCAGCCGTTGCCATAACTACTTCCGAGTGGGAACGAATTATTAGAGACATCGAGTATGTTGCAAAAAACGAAGGTTCTAAATTAATGATTTGGGATCATGTTAACGGGTTGATAGGTGAAAACAACGAATGTCTGGCTAACTCGGCAAACACAATTGCCATGCTGGACCGAGTGAAAGATACCGAGGACACGTTAATTGCCTTCATTAATTTCAATGGAAATTTAAAAGCGCCTCAAGTAATACAAAAAATCCGTGAGGTATCAGGCGTAATTAAAACCCGGGGAAGCATGATGGTGTTTATTTCGTGTTCAGGCGAAATACCCCGAGAGCTCGAAAAAGAAGTAATCACCATTGAATACGAACTACCGACCAGGGCAGATATTGTTTCCATAATTGCTCCGCTGGGTGAGTTCCAAGAAGAACCGTTAAACAAACTGGTGGATGCAGCAGCCGGGTTAACACAAAATGAAGCCGAAAACATTCTCTCATTAGCATTGGTCAAGAACAACGTGACCATAACCGGTCAGACTATCGAAGAGGTAAAACGCCAGAAAGCTCAGGCACTTAAAAAATCAGGTGTCCTGGAACTTTACGAGCCGGAAAATCTGCCCAAAGTTGGCGGCCTTGATGTCCTAAAACTTTGGTTATGGGAACGAGGAAAAGCCTTTTCGCCAGAAGCCAGAGAATTTGGCCTGCCCTTCCCTAAAGGAATACTGGTGTTTGGTATACCAGGAACCGGGAAATCGCTTATAGCCAAAACTATTGCCAAACAGTGGGATATGCAGCTGCTGGTCATGCAAAGCGTGCTTGACAAATACGTTGGCGAATCAGAAAAGCGAATGAGAGAGGCCTTGAAACAGGCCGAAGCAATGGCTCCCTGTGTACTCTTTATTGATGAGATAGAAAAGTTTTTCGCAGGTGTAGGTGGAAGCGGGGATTCAGGCGTTTCCTCTCGAATATTCGGCCAGTTTTTGACGTGGATGCAGGAATGCCAGAAACCGGTTTTTGTGGTAGCCACCGCTAATAATATAGCGGCTCTACCTCCGGAATTACTGCGTAAGGGGCGGTTCGATGAATCGTTCTTCGTGGATTTACCGGGTGGATCAGATAGACAGGAAATATTTAAAATCCATTTAACTCGGAAAAACAGGAATCCCGAAGAATTTGATCTCAATCAACTTGCTGTAGCAACCGCAGGTTATACCGGCTCAGAACTTGAGCAGGTCGTTATAGCGGGCCTTTATCGGGCATTTGCTCAGGGAAAAGACATATCCACCGATTTATTAATTGATGTAGTCCAGGAGACCCCACCCCTGTCTGTAACTATGGCTGAGACCATAAGTGCAATGCGGCAGTGGGGCAATGAAAGGGCAAGACCCGCTTCATCAGTGAAT
>CAZBKS010000251.1:0-4118 GCA_964492475.1 uncultured Syntrophomonas sp.
GATGTTCAGGAGCCAGAACCATGTAGGTAACTCCAAATACCGTATCCGGACGGGTAGTGAAAACCGTCATTGATTCTTCTGAACCCTCTATGGGCATGGAAAACTCGCAGCCCTCGCTGCGTCCTATCCAGTTTCTCTGCATGGTTTTAACCTTTTCCGGCCAGCCCGGCAGTTTTTCCAGGTCATCCAGGAGTCTCTGGGCATAATCGGTTATTTTGAAGAACCACTGCTCCAGCTGTTTCTTCTCCACCTCAGCTTCACAGCGTTCACAAGCCCCGTCTACTACCTGTTCGTTGGCCAGAACCGTCTGACAGGAGGGACACCAGTTCACCGCTGATTTTTTCTTATAGGCCAGCCCATTTTCATAGAGCTTTACAAACATCCACTGGGTAAATTTATAATAATCGGGTTTGCAGGTAGCCACCTCACGGTCCCAATCGTAACTGATCCCCATGGTTTTAAGCTGCTGTTTCATATTAGCTATATTCGTGTTGGTCCATATAGAAGGATGAGTAGCATTTTTGATCGCTGCATTTTCAGCTGGAAGACCAAATGCATCCCAACCCATGGGATGCAGTACGTTGTAGCCATTCATGCTCTTGAAACGTGCTACCACATCACCTATCGCATAGTTGCGAACATGTCCCATATGCAGGTTACCAGAGGGGTATGGAAACATTTCCAGGTCATAATATTTGGGTTTGCTTGGATCTTCACTGACCTTAAAAAACTTATTTTCTTCCCAGTATTTTTGCCATTTCTCTTCAATAGCGTTAGGATCGTATTTAGTGCTCATAGGCAACCTCCTCGTTAAAATATCAGAAAATAAAAAAGCTCCTCCCCGGTAAGGGACGAGAGATGTGTTCCCGCGGTACCACCCTTATTGACAAATACAATAATGGTGGAGCTAGTGGGATTCGAACCCACGACCTCTTGAATGCCATTCAAGCGCGCTCCCAACTGCGCCATAGCCCCACGTCATGTCCACTCGAATTTATAACGGAATTCCCGTCACAGGCTGAAAGTCACCTGTGAAGCTCTCCGGCGAGTTCAACTAGCTTTACATCGTCTCACACCACCCGACGATTCTCTGAAAATCGCCTGTTTACTACTCCGGTTCAAGGCTTTTTATGTATGAAATTCAATGACTGCCACTTATTATAATTAAAAAAACTACCAAATGCAACATATTTATTCACTTATTTTTGCTGAAAGACATTAGGCAAAATGAAATATATAAGATTAATTTAAAAAGTGCGATAAATTATAGGTTTCAGAATAATAATTGCTGTAATAGTGGACAATACGCCCCAATATTCAAAATAGTCACAATATTTGAATATAAAAGGAGGAGTTTTAAGATTTATGGATAATACCTTAAGAGGAGGAATTTTGTATTGGTAAAACAGAGGGTTTAAGACACCCATTTAAACCCTGAAAAATTAATCTTCTTACTACTTGTCTCAGAGATGCAGCCGATCACACAGCTAACCTTACAAACGATTTCGTAAAATCAGGCACACGCCTGCAAAAATTTCCACATAGAAATCATGCAAAAAACAACACACATTAGCAGTACAGTTCATTACCTTACCCTAAACCAATAACCTTATATTACTACTCAAAACTCCCTGAACATAATTCCTCCGAAATAAAATAAAGGGGGGGATAAAATTATTTTTAAATTCTTATTAAACTTATGAGTGGGTTAATAGAAAAACAGTAATCCCCATTGTTGTGCACAATTAGTGCAATAATTATTGAAGGAGGATTTAATCGTGGGTTATATTGAAGAATATAAAAGCAAACTGGTTTCCCCGGATGAAGCTGTTAAGGTGGTTAAATCTGGAGATTGGCTGGATTATGGCTCCTTTTGCGGTCAGGTTAGAGCCCTGGATGAAGCTCTGGCCAGAAGAAAAGATGAGCTGGATGATGTTAAAATCTGGACTTGTGTAAATCCTTACCCGACCAAAGTAAACGAGGTAGATCCCACCGGCGAGTCATTTGTCTGGCATAGCTGGCATACATCCGGTGCCGATCGGAAAGTAGTCAAGGGTGGGAAGCCGGTCTATTATTCATCAATCAAGTATTCCGAACTGCCGCGTTATGTAAGAGAACGGATCGAACCTCTGGATGTAGCCATGCTTCAAGTCTGCCCTATGGACAAACACGGGTTCTTTAATTTTGGTCCTCAGGTTACCCACAGCCGGGCGGTATGTGACAGGGCCAAAGTTATTATGGTTGAGGTTAATGAAAATCAACCCCGTTGTCTGGGCGGATATGAAGAGGCGGTTCATATATCCGAAGTAGATTTCATTGTGGAAAATAACGCACCTTTAGCGCAGATACCTGCTCCGCCCATTGCTGAAATTGATAAGAAAATAGCGGAGTATATTATCGCCGAAATGACTGACGGCTCCTGTGTGCAGCTGGGTATTGGTGGTATTCCCAATGCGGTAGGTATGATGATTGCCGAATCTGATTTGAAGGATCTGGGTTGTCACACCGAAATGCTGGTAGATGCTTATGTATACATGGATCAGGCCGGGAAGCTGACCGGTAAAAACAAGGGGATAGATCCGGGCAAGCTGGTTTACACTTTTGCCCTGGGAACCCAGATGCTCTATGATTTTATCGATGATAATCCGAAATGTGCCGTTTATCCTGTTGACTACACCAATGAACCATATATAGCCTCCAGAAATGAAAAGTTAATTACCATCAATAATGCTATTGAAGTAGATATATATGGTCAGTGCTGTTCAGAATCACACGGTACCCGGCACATCAGCGGTACTGGAGGACAGCTGGATTTTGTGTTGGCAGGATGGTTATCCAAGGGTGGTAAATCTTTTGTGGCCACACCGTCTGCCAACTACAAAAACGGTAAAGCAGTATCATCAAGAATAGTACCAACTCTTACCATTGGGGCAATAGTTACCGACCCCAGATCGGTAGCCGATTATATTGTGACCGAGTATGGTATGTATGCTATGAAAGGCATGTCGGTCTGGCAGCGTGCCGAGGGATTAATCAATATAGCTCATCCGGATTTTAGAGATGATCTGGTAAAAGCGGCACAGGCCCAGGGAATTTGGAAAAAGACCAGTAAAATCAAGTAATTATACAATTAGCTAATATTTTAACCACATGCGGCAAGAATTCTCCCGCCTTTAAGCTACCTTGTTTATGATTGCGAGTGCGTAGGCGGGAGAAGAATTGCCGCCTTTTATTTCCGCTGAGCATTGATATATCGGTTATACACTCCAATTTAATCACAATCCTTGTAAATAATAAGTTCGTCTGTGATAAATCAATAGACTTAAAGTACACGGTGGGATAGAAAATCGTACCCAACGAATTATTTCTGCCTTTTTGGGTGGCGGAAGTACATCACAAATAAAGCCGAATTTTGAATCATTATATGTTCAGAATAATGGCCGAAGGAAATGAAAAAAATAGAGTAAGAAAATATGAATGGAGGGATTGATTTGGAAATGGAAGGAAACCAGCTGATCAAATGCGCAATAAAAAGCTGCCAATATTATGGCGATGGTGCATGTACCCTGGAGTCAATTCAGGTTTCACCCTGCAGCAATATGACTACTGGTTTACCAGAGGATGAAACCATGTGTCACAGCTATGTTAAAAAGAAGTAGAGGTGGATAAAGGAAGATGCGGCAGATTTACTGCCGCTTTTAACTGACCTTTGATAAATGAGCCCCCAATATACCATGCACTTTACTGGGGAAATAACCCCACCCAGTCCTGAGACCACGCAGTTTTGGTCCCGCCAGCTGTAAAATTACGACCTTTCACTGAGGAAGTCAAATATTGAAAATTATTCTTTCACCTACCCGTAAATATTATATAATAATTAACAAATAAGTAAAATAATGTATCATTGGCATTATTTCTAAAGGAGAAGCTTATGGATTTTGATCGGCGGATGCTGGCCGCGGTGTTTCTTCTATTGATACTTGCTTTTGCGGGCGGAGTAAAGTATCACAGTCTTCATGAAAGCACAGGCCAGGAAGACGAAATGACGATTGAAGATGTCAGCGCTGCGAACCCTACATATGGAATGACAGAAAACCAGGCAGAAAAATTGATACAGG
>CAZBKS010000252.1:0-4114 GCA_964492475.1 uncultured Syntrophomonas sp.
TTATTTGCTGCAGCTTAATCCTCACAGACGAAGATATTTGCCGGCCAGGCCGGATTTGTGGTACAGATTAAGGGCAATATCATAAATAGTAAGGTCGGCATCCACACCCTGCTGCAGGGTTTGGCTGCGGGTAAAGGTCTTAAAATCAGGGGTCCGCATTTTAATCATAACGGTATGGGCTATGAGTGAGGAGTGTCTAATACGGTAAGCTACCTGACAGCTTAATTCCAGCAGCAGTTGTTCAATTTCTTTTGGGTCGTTCAGGTCCTGGGGAAAGGTGATTTCATTTCCTATGGATTTTTGCTCTGATCTGGACAATACTGGTCTATAATCCTGCCCATGGCAGAGTTGGACATAGAAGTCGGTATTGGAACCTAGAATTAGTTTCAATTTGCCGTACGGAAATGATAGCAGGTCAGAAATGGTATAGATACCCGCTTGTTTTAATCGTTGGGCGGTTTTAATGCCTATTCCCCATATGCTGGTTACAGGAAGCGAGGGCAGGATTTCCTTTATCTGCTCGTTCCCAAATTCCAGTAAACCATTGGGTTTGCTCAGGTTAGTGGCAAGTTTGGCCAGAAATTTATTGGCGGCAATCCCAACTGATATTAACAGGCCGGTTTCTTCCAATATATCTTTCTTAATCTTTTTTGCAATTTGTACTGAACTCCCGAATAGACGGTGGCAGCCTGAAACATCCAGGAATGCTTCATCTATGGAAAGGGGTTCGATAAGCGGGGAATATCTATGGAGTATGGCGAATACCTGCTGCGAAGCCTGAATGTATTTGCTGATGTCAGGAGGGAGAAAAACGGCCTGTGGGCATAAGCGGTAGGCCTGGTTAGCTGGCATAGCTGATCGGACCCCATACTCTCTGGCTTCATATGAACAGGTGGAAACCACGCCCCTACTTCCAGGCTGCCCACCAACTATAACCGGTTTTCCAATCAGTGCAGGGTGCTCATGCTGCTCAACTGAAGCATAAAAAGCATCCAGATCACAGTGAAGAATGTCCATCATACACCTCGAACAAATGTTTGAATTTATTATACTACAGACCGGAGGCGGTATCCAGAGCGCAGAGATTTGCAGCATTTTATGCAATATCCAGCAAAACATATACATATATGATTTAATTTGTATAAAAATAAGGACACACGTCGTATAATTTTAAAAAAATTATGGTAATTTAGGTTAATATTTATTGCATATCTTTGTTATAATAAAAATGATATATCCACCAGGAAAAACTTAATAAAGAAAGGAGCGACACGTGAGTACGATATTGATACTGTCTCCGATAATCCTGGTTGCGATAGCTGCGGTCATCTTTATCCTGGCGGTAAAATCCAGAGATAAAAAGAATGAAACCCAGAGAAAAATCATGCAGAGTGGAGACAGAGGAGAACTAAAAGTTCAGCAAGTATTATCTAATTTGGAGAATCCGAAATCACGGTATAGAGTCTATCACAACATCAAACTGGGGCCCGATGAGGAACATACCAATGAATATGATACTTTAGTAGTAGGGCCTAATGGAATATTTCACATAGAAACCAAGAATTACGGCGGAGAACGCGGTGGAATAATAGATGTGGATAGTAATGGAAACTGGATCTTGCATAAAAAAAGCGGATACTCCAAGATCATTACCAATCCTGCCGGACAGGTTGATTCACATGAATACCGTCTGCAGGGCTTTTTAAAGAAAGTAGTAGGCGTAAGAAATCTGCCTACGCAGGGAATTGTAGTGTTATCCTGTGATAACATTACAGTACGTTATAACAAAAAATTTGAAAATGAGTTAACGGTTTTGGGCCGTCATGAACTGGTAGGATATATCAAAAACTACAAAAGCGGCAAAAAATTATTATACCCTCGTACGATAAATAGGATTTGCAGGAATATTGAAACCATGAACGATATGGCTAAAGCCAATTAATGCGGGGGTTGGATTATCAGGTTAGTCGATTATTCAGTTTTAATGCATTTTTTTAATTCTCATCGTAATTGTCAGAATATTAGAGTGAAAGTTGAACTTGAAAATTGAAAAGGCAATTACCCGAGAGTGAGGTTTTTATGCCGGGGAAACCCTGTTCACTTTAAATGGTCAACAGTGGTTTGATTAAAAAGTTTACTACAAAAAAGCTATTAACCCAGATCAATTTTTATAACCGGTGATAAGCTTTAAACGGTTATTAGGAACTGCCCGGTTGCTTCCCGTAATAGATTAACTTGATTCGAGTTTACGGAAGATGGTTTTTGACCATCTTCTTTTTTTATTAAGGTTTAAATTTAATGAGACCCGACATCGGATTTTTTAATGCTTTTGACTTTCTTTCTTCCAAGATACTGTTACCTCTGGGAGGGTTTCAGCTATGTATCTTTGCGGGCTGGGTTGGGGTAGAAGACAACGCAGTTAAAGATCACCAATGGAGAATGCGGATCTTTCTTGCTGGAGTATGCTGGTTAAATACTTAGCTCCGGCAGGAATCTTCCTGGTATTCCTCAGCGGATTTGGAGTAATTTAATATAAATAATTATAGGCTGCGACCGCGCGAAAGCGCGGTTTCTTTTGAGAAAAAAATCAGGACACCTTAGAATATGTTGCTCTCGATAAAACTCCTGGAATGAGAAGATATGCTTCGGGAAAATATAAATTAAGAACTTCCTGGTCTTCAGCAATATTTGCTCGTAAAAGCTGGGAAAAAGGAATTTGTTTACCGGGGTGATATTATGAAAAGACATGGATTCCTCGCGATATTGTTAACCGTAATTATATTGTCAGGATTGCTTGCTGGATGTTCTGGCGACAAGAAGGCTGAGAAAAAACCTTCTTCCAGTTCTGAAAAATCAGATCTGCCGCCGGGGTTGAAATCTATCCATGCTGAGCTGGAGAAATTAATTCCTCAGTTGGAAGAAACCGCCCAGACCCTGCCTTGCAGTTCAAATCAAAATGAACAGCAGTCCTCCGATGGGGAGGGAAGCAAGCAGCAAAGCGGGCAGAACGCTGAGGAGGAGCAAGAGCAGTCCCCATCTGTAACCCAGGATACCTGGAGTAAAA
Organism: uncultured Syntrophomonas sp.; assembly: GCA_964492475.1. GTDB lineage: Bacteria > Bacillota > Syntrophomonadia > Syntrophomonadales > Syntrophomonadaceae > JAAYJK01. Next base: position 3,065 of record CAZBKS010000252.1, read on the forward strand.
TAACAGACACCATTAAAAAAATACATCAGAGTTGGAATGAAGTAGAAGCTAAGGTGGTAAAAGAAGGACTCACGACTGATGTTCGGGATAAATTTGAAAAATCCCTGGAAGAACTTACCATAAAAACAAATGATAAAAACATAGAAGAGAGTGTATTTGCCGCTCTGGAGGTTTACCGCTATTATCCTGATATGGTTGATTTGTTTAACAGCAAGATTCCAGCCGAATTTTATCGCTTAAAATATGAGGTTATGCTGATAAGAGCTGAATCCGGACGTCTAAAATGGGAACAAGCAAGTGCTGAACTGCCCAAGCTTAAGGCCCAGTGGGATATTCTGAAAAAGAGTGAAGCCATCAAAGATGAAGATATCAGCACTAAAACAGAAAACTCCCTGAATGATTTGGAGAATGCGGTGGAAAAACAAGAAGCCTGTCTGGTAGAGATAAAGAGCGAAATAATGATGAAAAATATGGATGCCATAGAGCAGAAATTAAATGGTTCGATGTAAATTGCTGTTAAAATGAATATTATACACTTCACAAGCCAGTCGGCACGTCGGCCTGATTGGCTTTTCTTTGTTTGGCAGTTAAGATTTATTAAACAAGTCAGTTTATCACTAATATAAGACATTTTATTGGCAATAAGCCCTTGACTTTATTTTGGTCCGACAGTACACTTATAGTGCATTAATAAACTAATGCACTATAGAGCTAGGAGGTGAGAACATGGACTTTGATAATTCCCAGCCCATATATATGCAAATAATAGATGAATACAAAAAAGGAATCATTCGAATGGAATTAAAAAAGGGGGATAAAATACCCTCCCAGCGGGAATATGCACAGATGGTGCGGGTGAACCCCAATACGGTCCAGAGGGCTTACCGGGAGATGGAAAACATGAATATGGTTGAGACATTAAGAGGGCAGGGGACGTTTATTACTGCGGGGGAGCAGATGAGAAAGCGGATGGCCCGGGAGATGGCGGACAAGCTTATGAAACATTTTATTAGGGAGATGCGTTCTCTCGGTTATGAAGACAAAGAATTG
>CAZBKS010000253.1:0-4082 GCA_964492475.1 uncultured Syntrophomonas sp.
CTGTCTCCGCCTGTCATATCCATGCTGCAGGAAAGAAAAGCTGTCGCTGAAGCTTTTAGATATTATTTTGACGAAAAGGGCAATATAGTATATGAAGTACCGGGCATCGGCCTGGAAATGAGTGACTTGAGCAATATTGAAACAGTAGTTGCTGTGGCGGGAGGTAAAAGGAAAGCAGAGGCTATAAAAGCGGTATTAGGCCATGGCCAGCTCGATGTTCTGATAACAGATGAAGGGGCGGCCAGGGAAATAATTAAATTAATTCATTAGAAAGGGTGGTTAAGATGACGATCAAAGCGGCTATCAATGGTTTTGGGCGCATTGGAAGACTGGTGGAAAGAATAGCCTTGGACAGAGATGACCTGGATATTGTTGCGATTAACGATCTGGGGGATGCCAAATCCTCAGCCCATCTTTTTAAATATGATTCCATACACGGAAAGTATCGGGGAGAGGTCAGTTTCCAGGATGATAGTCTGGTGATAAATGGTAAAAAGGTTAAATATTTATCGGAAAAGGACCCGGAGAAGCTGCCCTGGAAAGAACTGGGTGTACAGATAGTTATTGAAGGCACCGGTGCTTTCCGGAGTAAAGACAAGGCTTCCAGGCATTTGAAGGCGGGAGCAGAAAAGGTCTTGATAACTGCGCCGGGCAAGAACATTGATTTTACTATGGTTATGGGGGTAAATCACCGGCAGTGTCTCCCTGAATACCAGATAATTTCCAATGCTTCCTGTACCACTAACTGCCTGGCTCCGGTGGCCAAAGTACTCCTGGACGAATTTGGGATAGAACGCGGCATGATGACTACCGTTCATTCCTATACCAATGACCAGCGTATACTGGACCTGGCTCATGACGACCTGAGAAGAGCCCGGGCCGCCTCCTTGTCCATGGTTCCAACTACCACCGGCGCAGCCAGTGCTTTGGGGTTGGTGATACCTGAACTGGATGGGAAATTCGATGGTTTAGCCATTAGAGTACCTACGCCTACGGTGTCACTGGTCGACTTGACCGTTGAACTGGGTAAAGCTGCTTCAGTTCAAGATATTAATAATGCCTTTAAACAGGCCAGCCAGAATGAGTTGAAGGGTATTTTAAGGTATACCGAGGAAGAACTGGTATCCTCAGATTATCGGGGAGAAAACAATTCATCGGTAGTAGATGGACTGTTAACTATGACTATGGGAGATAAGATGGCCAAGGTTATTGCCTGGTATGATAATGAGTGGGGTTACTCCATGCGGGTTGTCGATGCAGTCTCATATATAGGCGGGCTTAAATGAGATTGATTATTGCGGAGGTGTAAATAGTGAGAAGTTTGCGTGACCTGGAAATTAAAGGGAAACGAGTATTGATGCGGGTGGATTTCAACGTGCCGACCGACCAAGAAAACAACATTCTCGACGATGCCAAGATTGCTGCCGCCTTGCCCACTATTGAATATGTTTTAAAGCAAGGTGGCCGGTTGATTTTAATGAGTCACCTGGGCCGGCCTAAGGGAAAGAGAAATGGCAAGTACAGTCTGGATAAGGTAGCAGCTCACCTGTCTTCCCTTTTGAATATGCCTGTCCCCCTGGTAGATGACTGTATAGGGGAAGAAGTGCAGCAGGCAGTGCGGAAGATGCAGGACGGAGAAGTGCTATTGCTGCAAAATGTAAGATATTATGAAGGAGAGGAAAAAAATGATCCCGAATTTTCGAAGCAGCTGGCTTCCCTGGGGGATGTTTTTATAAACGATGCCTTTGGGACCGCCCATCGGGCCCATTCTTCAACTACTGGTATTGCTGATTTTCTTCCGGCTTACGCAGGTTTTTTGATGGAAAACGAAGTGGCCATGTTAAGAAAAGTTTTGGAGGATGGAGAAAAACCCAGAATGGCTATCCTGGGGGGAGCCAAGGTGGCGGATAAATTAGGCCTGATTCATAATCTTCTGGATAAAATGGACACTATTTTGATTGGCGGCGGTATGGCCAATACATTTTTGAAGGCTCAGGGAAAGAATATCGGCAAGTCCATCTGTGAAGAAGGTTTACTGGAGGAGGCCAGGAAATTAATGCAGGCTGCTCAAAGCAAGCATGTGCGTCTGGTGCTTCCTCAGGATGTGGTAGTAGCGGATGAAATATCTGCCGATGCGGCCGCTGATACAGTTGATGTGGATGGGGTTGGCGCCGGCAAGATGATACTGGATATTGGGCCCAAAACCGTGGAGCACTTTAAAAACCTTATTAAAGAAGCGCAAACAGTGGTCTGGAATGGTCCGCTGGGAGTATTTGAGTATAAACAGTTCGCCCATGGAACCCGGGCCATCACTCAGGCCCTGGCTGATTCACCTGCCACTACGGTCATAGGCGGAGGCGACACCAGTGTAATAGTTCACGACCTGGGTTTGGAAGCCGGTATAACCCATATTTCGACCGGGGGCGGAGCAACCCTGGAGTTCCTGGAAGGAATAGATTTACCCGGGGTAGCAGTTTGTGAACATTAGATGATAGTAAAGTTAAAAGGGATGGTTGGATGAGGATACCACTGATAGCAGGCAATTGGAAGATGAATAAACTGATAGGTGAAGCCCAGGCCTTTGCAAGGGAAATACATCCATTACTCGGAAAAATTACGGCTGCCGAAGTACTTGTGTGTCCTCCATTTACCATGCTGTATGAACTGCACGGACTATGGACTGACTCCAGGATAAAACTGGGTGCCCAGGACGTATTCTGGGAGGATAAGGGAGCTTATACCGGAGAAATATCGGCTGCCATGCTCATTGATGCCGGATGTAGTTACGTAATAATCGGACACTCGGAAAGAAGACAGGTCATGGGCGAGACCGACGTTATGGTTAATAAGAAGATGAGCACTGCATGCAGGGCGGGACTGGTCCCAATTCTGTGTATAGGAGAAACGCTGGAGCAAAGAAAAGCCGGGCAGGCTGAAAAGGTGGTCGGTCAGCAGCTGGATCGGGCACTGCAAGGCTTATCAATGGAGCAGGGAGAAAAGCTGGTGGTTGCCTATGAACCGATATGGGCAATTGGTACCGGAATTAATGCCAGCGGACAGGATGCCCAGCAAATGAGCTGCTTTATTCGACAGCGTCTGGAGCATAAGTGTGGACCAGAGGTGGCCCGGTCAGTGCGGGTTTTATATGGGGGAAGTGTTAAGGGAGAAAATATAAAAGAGTTTATGCAGCAGGAAGATATAGACGGAGCCTTGATAGGCGGGGCCAGTCTTGATGCAGTATCTTTTACTGATATAGTCAGGGTGGTTGCAAATGGATAAGAAACCGTTGATGTTAATGATTTTGGATGGTTGGGGAGAAGGGGAAGAATGCCCCCGCAATGCTATTACCCTGGCTAACCCGGAAAATTTCTATAGATTAAAACAAGCGTACCCATATACCCGCTTGAATACTTCCGGCAAGTATGTAGGTCTGCCCTGGGGACAGATGGGCAACTCGGAAGTCGGGCACCTGAACATAGGTGCGGGACGTATTGTGTACCAGGATATAACCCGCATTAACAATGCTATAGAGGATGGATCTTTTTTCGATAATGAGGCATTTTTAGCTGCTGCCGGGCAGGCCAGGAATAATGAGGGAGCTGTACATTTAATGGGGCTGGTATCAGATGGCGGGGTACACAGCCATATGGACCATATCTATGCTTTGCTCGAATTGTGCCGGCGTCAAAATATATCGAAAGTATTTGTACACGCCTTTCTAGATGGGAGAGATACCGATCCTCATGATGGAATAAAATATGTACAGAGGCTGCAGGAGAAAATGAAGGAATCAGGTGTCGGCAAGATTGCTACGGTAATGGGCCGCTTTTATGCCATGGATCGGGACAAGCGCTGGAACCGGGTAAAAAAAGCCTACAACGCCATGGTTGTGGGAGAAGGCAATCTAGCCCTGGACCCGCTTCAAGCCATTGAAAAAAGTTATCAGGCTGATGTCAGCGATGAATTCATGGAACCGGTAGTGATAATCAATGAGGATGGATTGCCCCTGGGAACCATTGAAGATGGAGACAGTATTATATTTTTTAACTTCCGGTCTGATCGGGCGCGGGAAATAAGTCATG
>CAZBKS010000254.1:0-4078 GCA_964492475.1 uncultured Syntrophomonas sp.
TCAATTGCAGCTATTGTATTTCCTCTGCCTTCCGGGGAGTAAGGTACTTCCCGATGGAAAGGGTCAAGCAGGATTTGCGGTTTCTAATTGAAAAGGGCACCAAAAAAATTAAATTTGTGGATCGCACATTCAACAGTAACGAGAAACGCTCTATAGAAATAATGAAATTCATTCTGGAAGAGATGGGGGAAAAAAGAAATACTTCCTTTCACTTTGAAGTGTGTGCAGATCTGTTTTCAGATGAAGGACTGAGTTTCCTGCAGGATATCCCGGCAGGAATATTTGATTTTGAAATTGGTGTCCAGTCAACCTGTCCGGAATCTCTACAAGCAGTCAATCGCCACAGTGATTTGGACAGGCTCTTAAAAAACTCCAAGAAAATACAATCATATCACAACATTCATCTGCATGTAGATTTGATTGCCGGACTGCCTTATGAAGATTATAAAAGATTTGGTCAATCCTTCAACGATGTATACCAAATTAAACCTGAGGTTATTCAATTGGGGTTTTTAAAACTGCTGAAAGGAGCTCAAATATACATTTCAAGGGATAAATACGGCTATAAATTCCAGAACCTGGCTCCATATGAAGTGTTGGCAAATCATTATATGACTTACCAGGATTTGATTAAACTTCATGATATTGAAGACCTCTTGGAAAAATATTATAATACCGGCCTGGTTCGAAATACTTTTGACTATACGGTAAGTATGATCTACCATGGTAATGCTTTTAAACTGCTGGAAGACTATTCAGCCTACTTGCGAACTAATGGATTAAATGACCGGCCTCACCGGAGAGACCGTCTTTATGTATCCCTGTATAATTTCGTTAAGGAAAACTGGGGTAGATACTCCACTTCTGTAATGGAATTATTAAAATATGATTATCTGCTCAACAACCGGGTATATAAAGTGCCTGATGAGCTTCAAGGCCATAATACTGCAGCAGCTCAAGAGCTATTAAATCATCTATTAAGCGATGATGAGTTCATAAAGCAGCATGCACCTGAAATAAGAGGCAGGAGTTTACGGGAGATGAAGAAATATACTCATCTGGAGTATCTAAAATTCAATCCTTTAAATCAGCAGGAGGTGAAGGACTTTATACCGGTAATGTTCTTATATAATCAAGGAGATCACAAATGCTACCGGAACATTGTCCTGGAGGGTTTGTAATAATTTTCGTGTAGACGCAAATTTGGTTCCACTGTAAAAACCCTGTTTGGATGCATAAATAAGCAGAGTCTTGGCGACGGAATTTATGCATCCAAGCCAGCGCATTATACCTTTTTGCAGTGGAATTAAATTTGATTACTTGATGATTAGCTATGGATTTCAGAACTGTAATTCCAGACCGGTTGTCTCATAACTGGCGGGCTATTTTTTATAGACCCGGTTGCGGCCTTTGTTCTTAGCAGTATAAAGGGCATCGTCGGCCCGTTTTAATACAGTTTCCCATTCCTTATCCAGGCTCTTATAGGGAGAATAATTGGCTACACCAGCACTTACGGTAACCTTCCCGTAGTTTTCGTTCCCCTCATGTTTAATGTTTAGTTTTTCCACTGAAGTAATTATTCTTCTGGCAATAGTATAACTGGATTCTTCATCGGTCTCCATCAGCAGTACTACTATTTCTTCTCCCCCGTATCTGGCCACGAAATCTGTTTCCCGGCAGGCAGCCTTGATGGTTTGAGCTACCTTCATAAGAATGATATCACCCTGCTGATGTCCATACATGTCATTATAAGGCTTGAAATGATCCAGATCTATAATGATCAGGCTGTAATGCCGCAAATATCTTACCGAGTAGTTATGGGTGTTATTCATCTGCTCGTTAAAAGCTCTCCGGTTCCATATTTGGGTCAGTTCATCCATGCGGGCCATTTCTTCCAAGCGAGCATTGAGCTGCAGCAATAGATCCGAGTATTCCTCCAGGACTTGATTCTTCCGGGTTAATTCCTCCTCGCATTCCTTTAAACGAAGATGTATCTTCATTCTAGCTACCACCTCACGCAAATAAAAAGGCTTGGTGATATAGTCTACAGCTCCTGCCTCAAGACCGATAACTCGTTCTTCACCATCTGCTTTGGCGGTCAGCAAAAGTACCGGAATGCCTGCGGTTCTGTGATCCTTGCTTAAACGTTGAAGCACCTGATATCCATTGACATCCGGCATCATGATATCGAGCAAAATCATGTCCGGAGGTAAAATTACAGCTTTGTCAAATCCTTCTATGCCGTCTGCTGCAGTTATTACATCATAACCTTCGTTTATCAGCGAAGATCTTAGCAGACTTCTTATGCTCTCTTCATCGTCAATTACGAGGATTCTCCGTTTACGCATGAATAGTATCACTCCCACTATTTATTTATAATAAAACAATTATTTATGGCAGAAAGCAATGATTGGGTGGTATAGGGCCGGTTCAGATAAATACTGATCTTAACGTGGTATTGAAAATCGTTTTTCTTTAATCCAATTAGTTTAAGATGAGGACGAACATTTAAAATATCATCAAGCCAATCCTGGTTGGAATCCAAAATATCCATATCTATTATCAAAATGCCAATATCATTATCGCTTATATAATCGGCAGCATCAATACAAGTCAAAAAAGAATAGGTTTCAAATCCCGAATTCAGCAAGGCAGTAGATAATAATTTCAAGTTTATTTCATCGCTATCGAGGATAAGGACTGGATTTCTAAGGGAATGTGTTTCATCAACTATATCTTCTTTTAGTCTGCCATCCAGCAGTTGGACCAAGTTTGTACCATCAATCGGATCACCTATTAGGCCGGCGAATCCGTATCGATGAATTTCTTCTTCACTCATGCAATTAGAGTATACCAGTAGAAGTGTTTTGTCTATATCGCCCAGATTTTTAATTTCGAGAATAGTGTTTTTCTGTTCCTCCCTTATATTAAGCATATCAACAATCACTGCATAGGGCTGGTAGAAATTGATGGCGGTCTTTAGTTTTTTATTACAGCCGGTGATTACCAGAAGATAATCTGAACCGGAAAAAATTTCATTAAACTTAGAAATTAAAACACTGTTATCTGATACCAGTACTACCCTGGGTCGGGACATGAACGCTCTATCCCTCAGATCTGGCACGTCATCATGGTTGTCATCGTATTTCAATGGCAGTATAACCTCGAATTTGGAACCTTTTCCTGGAATCGATTCCACTGAGATCGATCCTTTCATCAACTCAACCAGACGCTTGCTTATAGCCAGTCCAAGACCGGTACCCCCGTATTCCGTATTAGTAGAACTATCGACCTGAGTGAAGGGAGTAAAAATATCTGATATTTTATCAATTGGGATTCCTATACCGCTATCTATGATACTTATGGATAAAGGTATCTCGAATTGACTGCCATGGGTAAATACTATTTCAAGCAGGATTGATATTTCTCCCTTTTTAGTAAATTTCACTGCATTGGAGAGCAGATTATTGAATACTTGTCGTATTCTTACTCTATCTCCCCGTAGTTTTCCAGGCACATTATCATCAATATTTATATTAATTGTTAAATTCTTTTTCTTAATAGATGGTTCGAATACCTTCAGACTTGAATAAATAAGTTCCTGAACATCAAAAGACACTTCATCGAGAAGCATACTGTTAGCTTCGATTTTAGATAAATCAAGGAAATCGTTGATGAGATCCAACAATTGACTGGCATTTTGCTTGATGCCCCTTAAATATTGTTTTTCTTTAGCATCAAACTTATTTTCGTCCAGCAGTTCTGCATATCCAATAACACTGCTCATCGGAGTTCTTATTTCATGGCTGATACTGGCTATAAATTCAGTCTTAAAGCGTACTGCCTCTTCTGCCTTCAAGCGAGATTCTATAATTTCGCTTATATCAGTAAAAACAATTACCAGAAAATCAGGCTGTTCAGTTTCGTCATAGATGGTGTTGATTGACATACGGACATATTTTTTATTACCTTGAGCTGTATAAACTCTTTTGACACCTTCCCACTGTCCGGTATTAATCTCCTGCATATTGTTGAAAAGATCATCAAAATCCTCCTCCACAAAAAGAGTCGAATAATA
>CAZBKS010000255.1:0-4077 GCA_964492475.1 uncultured Syntrophomonas sp.
CCCAGGACGGCTTGATTACCAGCCGTTCCCCAACCTTAAAGGTATGATAGAACTTCTTCCAGGAGGTTTCCCAATCTTCATCTCTAACTTCATCAATATACACTTTGCAATCAATTCCGAAGTTGGACTTCACTGCATCCAATCTCTGCATCAACTCGTCCATGACCTCCCGTTCGTCCAGGAAATAGCCTTTTACTACTACAAACTCATGGTTTAGAAAATCGGGAGAAACGGCTTTCGAGTCCCAGAGCTCCTTTTTCACGTATTTTCTTGCTGCCTGGGGGTCTTCAATAACAACACCACCTGAGCCCAGGTGGTGAAAAATGCCGGCTATCGCTTCAACACATATTCCCTCGGTCAGCACGCTAACTTCTTTCCAATTCATTCACATACCCCTATCCCATAGCATCTTTAAATTTATCAAATAAGCCTTTTTTAACTGTTTTGGTGTCTTCTTCTTCTTCATAGAAAGACGCCAGGAGTTCCTTCTGCCTTTTATCCAATTTGGTAGGTATAGCCACCTCAATAATAATTTTTAAATCCCCAAAGCGATGCCCGTTTAAATAAGGTACACCTTTACTCTTGACTGTTAGTACAGTTCCTGGTTGAGTTCCTTCGGGAATATGCAAATTGTGAGTTGCTCCTCCCAGCAGCGAAATTACTAAATCAGCCCCCAGAGCTGCTTGCACGAAATTAATTTCCATATTCTTTATTAATGTATATCCTTCGCGCCTAAACTCGGTATGAGGCCTTACCACAATGGTAATATAAAGATCTCCGGCCGGTCCTCCTCGCTGTCCATGTTCTCCTTCGCCCTGTATCCTTAACCTGGAACCGGTATCAATCCCTGCTGGTATGCGCAGATTAATCTTGCGAGGTTTCCGAACCTGCCCGTTTCCTTTGCATGCTGAACAGGGTTTTTCTATCACTCGTCCTTCACCTCGACAACGGCTGCAGGTTTTAACCGTCTCGAAACGCCCGAATGGAGTACTCTGCACACTTCTAACCTGACCGCTGCCCTTACACTCCGGACAGTCTTTTATTTTGGAGCCAGGTTCTGCTCCACTTCCATTGCATTTATCACATTTTTCAATTCGATTAATTTCAATTTCTTTCTCCAGCCCGAAGACAGCATCTTCAAAGTCTATATCCAGACGAACTTCTTTATCGGCACCCCGCATCGGTCCGTTTTTATTCCTGCGCCCGGCTCCACTGCTGCCAAAAAACATATCAAAAATATCACCGAAACCTCCCAAATCATTGGGGTCAAAGCCTCCGAACCCTCCTGCACCTGCATTCCTGGAAGGATCGAAAGCATCGTAACCGAAGCGATCATAAGTGGATCTTTTCTGAGGGTCACTTAGTATTTCATATGCATCGCTGATTTCCTTAAATTTTTCCGCTGCGTCTTCTTCCCGATTAACATCAGGATGATATTTTCTGGCCATTTTTCTGTATGCCCTCTTGATATCTTCCGCAGAGGCATCCCTGGATATCTGCAGAATTTCATATAGATCACGTTTAGAAGACATTTCACTCCACCTTCCTAAGCCGGGTAAACCCGGAAGCAGCAATTGCTTCCGGGTTTATATCAATCTCCTGTTTTATATCTTCACAGCCTGCCGTCCTTAAAACGGCGTATTCTGTGTCAAATACTAAAACTGAACCCAGATTAAAATACTTATTGTAATATTATACTCTGTACATCAGGTATTTTACATCCAAAATTTATTTTTCATCATCAGCAACATCGTAATCGGCATCAAAAACATCTCCCTCAGCTGCTCCACCATCTCCCTCTGATTGCGGATTGGCATTTTCATACAATTTAGCACTGACTTTGTAAATGACCTGGGTTAATGCTTCTGTAGAAGACTTTATAGTATCAATATCGTCTCCTTCCAGCGCTTTCTTAAGATCATCTCTGGCTGATTCTAATTCATTCTTTAATTCATCATCTATTTTATCTGCATTTTCTTTTAAGGTTTTGTCACTCTGGTATATTAAACTATCCGCAGTATTCCTGGCCTCGATCTCTTCCAGGCGTTTTTCATCCTCTTCCGCAAATTTCTCCGCATCTTTTACCATGCGATCTATGTCATCATCGCTTAAACCGCCTGATGAAGTAATGGTTATGGTCTGTTCTTTGTTTGTAGCCATATCTTTGGCAGTAACATTGACTATACCATTTACATCAAGGTCAAATTTCACTTCTATTTGAGGTAAGCCGCGGGGAGCCGGTGGTATACCGCTCAACTGGAATCTACCCAGAGTAACATTGCCAGCGGCCATTTTCCTCTCTCCCTGCAGCACATGAACATCTACCGAAGGTTGATTATCAGCCGCAGTGGTAAAAATTTGGCTTTTGGAAGTTGGAATGGTAGTATTTCTCTCGATAATTCTGGTAAACACCCCACCCAGAGTCTCTATACCCAGTGATAACGGGGTTACATCCAACAACACCACATCTGTTACTTCTCCCGACAAAACACCGGCCTGTATAGCTGCCCCTACCGCTACTACTTCGTCCGGATTTATGCCTTTGAATGGTTCTTTTCCTATAAAATTCTTTACTGCATCCTGCACCGCCGGTATCCGGGTAGAACCGCCTACCAGGATAATTTTATCTATTTGTTTAGGATTCAACCCTGAATCTTTCATCGCCTGACGGGTAGGTCCCATAGTCTTTTCTACCAGGTCGGCTGTCATCTCGTCAAATCTGGCTCTGGTCAAAGTACGTTCCAGATGCAGGGGGCCCTCCTGAGTAGCGGTAATATAAGGTATATTGATATCTGTACTCATAACCCCGGAGAGTTCATGTTTGGCTTTTTCGGCAGCTTCTTTCAATCTGTGCATGGCCATTTTATCGTTTTTCAAGTCTACGCTATTGTCTTTCTTAAATTCCTCCACCAGCCAGTTGATAATTTTGTCATCAAAGTCATCCCCACCCAGGCGATTATTTCCGCTGGTAGCTTTAACCTCAAAAACCCCGTCTCCTATTTCCAGAATAGATACATCAAAGGTACCGCCACCCAGATCAAAGACCAGTATGGTCTGCATATCCTCTTTATCCAAACCATAAGCCAGAGCGGCTGCAGTAGGTTCGTTTATTATTCTCAAAACTTCCAGCCCGGCTATCTTGCCTGCATCTTTAGTAGCCTGGCGCTGCGAATCAGTAAAATAAGCTGGCACCGTTATTACTGCCTGGGTAATCTTTTCTCCCAAGTAGGCCTCTGCGTCAGCCTTGAGCTTCTGCAGTATCATAGCCGAAATCTCCTGAGGAGAATACTTTTTCTGATCTATTTGAATACTATAGTCAGTACCCATTTTCCTTTTAATGGAAACAATGGTTCTTTCCGGGTTAGTTATGGCCTGCCGTTTGGCGACCCTGCCTACCAGTCTTTCACCAGTTTTAGAAAAACCTACAACTGAAGGCGTAGTACGTTCTCCTTCTGCATTAGTGATAACTTGGGCTTCCTTACCTTCCATAACAGCAATACAAGAATTTGTTGTTCCCAGGTCTATTCCAACAACCCTGCTCATTATCAACACCTCCAAAATCTATATAAATGAATTTATTAACTTAAAGCACTGTGCTTTAATTGCTCACCTTAACCAGGCTGGGTCTTATAACCCGGCCATGCATAATGTAGCCTTTTTGCAGTTCTTCAATAACTGTATTCTCTGGATAGTTGCTGTTTTGTTCTATGGCCAGCGGTTGATGATACTGGGGATCAAATGGTTTACCAACCGCATGCAGAGCCTCAGCCCCTTCCTGTTCAACTATTTCCTTAAGTCGGGTATTTATCATTTCCACACCTTTCACCAGCACTTCCGAGTCCTGTTCAGGATCATACATACTAACCGCTCGGTCCAGATCATCTATTACGGTAAGCATTTTTTTAACCAGTGGCATAGTTGCAAATTTGATATATTCTTCTCGTTCCCGAGCAGTTCTTTTTCTAATGTTATCAACTTCAGCTAGAGCTCTGAGATAAAGATCATTACTGATCTTCATTTCTTCCTTCAGTTTGCTGATCTCCTCTTGAATCTGTTCCTGTTGATTCTCTGCCCCGG
>CAZBKS010000256.1:0-4065 GCA_964492475.1 uncultured Syntrophomonas sp.
CAGGATAACACCTACATGAAGGAGTACCTGGCTTACGAGATGTTCGCGGCCATGGGAGTAGTAACTCCGGCCTACTCTTATGTTAATATCACCCTTAATGGTGAACCCTGGGGACTATACCTGGCCGTTGAAGCGGAAGACAAAAGCTTTGTAGAAAGGGTTTACGGCAGTCTGGAGGGACATCTCTATCTTCCCGAGGGTTCCGGCTCTGACCTGTTATATACCGGCGATAGCGCCTCCAATTATTCAGGTATTAAAAATGGGGCGGCCTATAAAGTCAGCGACAGAGATTTTGAAAAAGTAATTACCATGATAAAGAACCTTAATGAAGGAAATGATCTGGATAATTATATAGATGTAGATGCATCCCTGCGTTATTTTGCGGTCAATACTTTCCTGGTCAACTTCGACAGTTATCAGGGGAATCTAAAACACAACTATTATCTTTATGAGGAAGATGGTGTTGGCACCATCCTGCCCTGGGATTTCAACCTGTCCTTTGCTGGTTTTGGCAGCAGCAGCGCCCAGGAAGCGGTAAACTATTCCATAGATGCTCCGGTCAGCGGCACTACCTTGGAGGAACGGCCCCTGCTGGGTAAACTGCTGGAAGTTCCGGAATATAAGGAGCTTTATTATCAATACCTGGATGAACTTATGAGCACCTATATCGACAGCGGCCTTTTTGATGAAACAGTAGATAGAATCGACCTCTTAATAAATAATTATGTTGAAAATGATGCCACGGCATTCTGCAGCTACGAAGAATACGAAGCCTCCCTGCCGGTCCTGAAACAGTTTGCAGCACTGCGGGCTGAGGCGATTACTGCCCAGTTAGAAGGGGATACAACAGAAATCGATGCCTCATCGATTAACCTGCGTACCCTCGGCAGTATGGGCGGCGGCGGCAGGGGCAATGCTCCTGATAATGCCCAAGGAGGCAAAGCTGGTGCTGGTGCTGGTCACAACAACGTCAGCCAACCTCCGGATATGCAGCCGCCCGGTGGAGAAACAGCTGCAGTTGCTCCTGATTTTGAAGCTACCGCTATTACTGAAAACATCGATTCAGATGGGGATGGCCCCCCCACAACTGAACCCGTCCATAACCCAGAGTCACAGGACCCTTCCTTTGACTCACCCGGTGAGTTGGGCACGGGCAATCAAGCCGGCCGGGAGAACATGTCGGCAGCCATGGAAATCATTCGCAGTGCTGAAGATGGAAACCTCAGTGAGGAACAGCTCGCCGAACTCAAAGAACTTGGCTTGGATGATGAACAGATCGAAAGAATGCTGAGCATGCCTGCTAAAGGGGAGCGTCCTGCCGGCAATGCCGGCGGACCAGGAGGTGAAGCTGGCAGGGGACCCGGTGGCGCAGCAAAAGACGATAAGAACGCCAGACCGGGAGATGCTGGAAGCACCCTCACCGCTACTCAGCTTTATTACCTGGGCGGTTGGACCGGATTGCTGCTGGCAGGGTTGCTCCTGGCAGGGCTGTTTAAGAAACGTAAATACAGAAGTTAATTCATATGCTCTGGGCAAGGTATTTGCAGCAAGATTGCTGAGTGACCAGTTTACTGGGATTTCACTGCCGTGTTAGGCTATATGCTGAATTGGATCATATAATTATATCCAAGATCAACATAACTCATCTTCTCAAAACCATACCGCGTTATGGCAGCTTCCAGTTCTTGCGGTGAGTTGCGCATATGGATGGGCGGGCCAAATGACGAATCTTCTTTTTTGCATTCAATAATTGCCAAACGCCCTTGGGGTTTTAAAATACGGCGCATTTCCTTGAATAAGATTCTTCCATCTTCATTCAGGTTAAATAAGTGAAGCACTGTAGCGATAAAGCCAACATCAATGTAGCTGTCTGCTGATGCCAGGGGACTATCAATATTGGAAACCCTGGTCCGTATATTCTTCAGTCCCTGAGAAATCGCTTCTTCTGTAAGACCGCCCAGCAATTCTTCCCGTATATCCAATGCATATACCATCCCGGAATCTCCTACGATTTTAGCTGCATGAAGGGAATAATCTCCCACTCCACAGCCCAAATCAAGAAATGAATCTCCTGCCTTAAGCTTAAGCTCTCTGAAAACAAGCTCCGGATCGTGCATGGAATAACTGCTGGGACCGCGTCGAGGATGATTGTGTCCAGAGTAGTATCCCCTCAAATTTTCGTTTTTGCATCTTTTTTCGTGATTCATGCTAATCATACCCTACTATTGCTGCCACTTCATTGACAAAGACCACCTCACCGGTTTGAGACAAAAATTTGCTTCCCCGGCCGGTTACAGTTCCGTATTTTATATCCTGCTCATGATAATTGGCCAGCACCTCTTCAATGATGTTTATTAAAGTCTCTTTAACTCTCCCTTTATGCATCAAATACTTATTGTATTTAATTTCCTGTTCACCGTTTATTATTGTCGCCTTTATTGACGAATACCCAATATCAATTCCTACGCTGTACACTATATGGCCTCCTCTATTGCTTATAATTGATTATTCTTTTTGCTTTTCAACTCGTTTGAACACTTTTTACAGATTCCAAAAAACTGCACCCGGTGATTGGTTACCGTAAAGCCCTTGGTCAAAAAGACCCTCTCTTCAAGAAGCTCCAGCATATCTTCCTGAACATCGATTACATCTCCACATATTTGACAAACGAGATGATGATGTTCATGCTTTTCCTGGGGATCTATAATCTGGTATCTCATTCGCCCATCATCCAGAGATATGTGCTTGATAAGCCCTGTTTTTTCAAAGATTTGTACGGTCCGATAGACGGTTGCCAGCCCTATAGTCGCTTGTGATACTCTGTTATCGTTGCTGCAGAAATGCAGTTTGTTTAAAAATAAATCGCAGGATGAAATCTGCCATCTTCTATCAAGCGTCAATTATCAAATTGACTCTTATAAGGAAAATGAAATTATTTTTTCTCCCCTGCAGCCTGCTGATAAAATCGGGGTCATTTTATCAGGAATCGTTGATGTACAAAAACTTTTTCCTAGCGGAAAAGTGGTAATAATTGAAAGGAAAAAAAGTCCTGATTTAATTGGGGAATCTTCGGCTTTTTCAAGATTGCAGCATTATCCGGATACCGTTTCTGCAGGCAAAGCGTGCAAGATTCTGTTTTTGCATAAAGCTGAGCTTCTGGAATTGTTTGCATTGGACCAGGATTTTATGTTGAGTTTTCTGGAATCGGCATCAAATTCCACCCTAATCTTAAAACACAAAATCGGCATTCTTTCTCTGGATTCCATTCAGGAAAAAATAGCCGGTTTTTTAATTCATGATTATAAACATGATAATGAACTGCATGGTCCCTATACAATAACCCTGCCCTTTAGCAAAAAAGCCTGGGCTGAGTATATGAATGTTTCGAGGACTTCTCTCTCCAGAGAATTGAGAAGACTGGAGACCGAGGGAATTATATCATTTGACAAACGAATTATAGAAATAAGAGATGTGGAAAGGCTGGAGAAAATACTTTCCCTGTAAACTTTAATATGGATATACGTATTCATTATCCGGCTTGCTGGTTGGCTCCAATTTGTCTATTACTATGACGGGAAGGGTTTGCTCGTTATATTCCATAACTTTGATGGTTCCATTTATCTTGATCCAGGAACCATCCTCCAAGTCTGTATTCTGCTGGTAACGGCATAATAAGCCAATAGGCACCGTATCGGCAGCACAACAGGTCATCAACAGGCGGGCCAGAGCAAAATCGTTTTCATTCAATTGCTCACTTCGTATGATAAAGCCGGTTGCTTCTATTCCCTTACCTGCATAAGCATTCATGTTAGTAAAAATTTCTTCGCTCCACTGGTAAAAATTATCGTCATTCAGGACAACGCGGCCATCAATCATCTGAAGCTCCGTTTCCAATGCTTCTGCTTCCTGTTCCAAAGAAGGGTACTGTGCAGACAGGCTTGGGTCTTCAAGCTCAGAGTATCCATCACCACTATTTTCGCTGGCAGAAATTGAGACATCACCGCTATTATCACCTGAACTGACGGTCCCCTGCTCTGTGGCTCCAAATGAGATAGCTGAAGCATC
>CAZBKS010000257.1:0-4061 GCA_964492475.1 uncultured Syntrophomonas sp.
CAAGCATATCAGTAAAATGGGAAATTAATATCTTTGATATATCATCATATCCCGGTGTTGTATCCAAGCAGTCTGATATAGTAGTCATATTTCCGCGCATAGCTTCCCTTAAGCTCTCTCGATATGAAGGTGTTGGCACCTTCAATACCCGGCACATGATATCAAAATCAAAGTCGATCAGGATATTGCCCGTATATACCACCGATTTCCCTATGTCTCCGGCAGCATTACCGGAACATTTGCAGTCATTAACAACTATATCGGCGGGATGCCTTAACTCAGCAGGCATATTCATCTCCTGATATACCTTAATGGCCGGCTGTAAAAATTTTTTATAAAATTTTTCCCGCTTTAACGGCAGCAGGGGATTGTCTCTGCTCATTACCAGTTGATAAAATATCTGCCGGTCATCCAGATAAACTACCCCGCCCCCGGTTTCCCGGCGCAGGAGTGGTATCCCCTGCTGCCCGCAGTATTCCTGATCAATTTCATATTCCAGGTCATCATGAATTCCCAGACAAACATAAGGGGAATCAGGGTAACAGATTATTAAAGCTTCTCTATTCAATCTGGCCAGCGCATGATAAAAACACTGAGATTCCCACCAGCTCACTGCTCCTAAATCAAACAAATCCACCCCTGTTTACACCCCCAGTTTTTTGTGGTTAAAATATTTCATCTCCGCTTTTGAATTCCAGGCCGGGATGATTATCAAATCGCACCACCCCGACAGCGGCTTTACCTTTAACTGCCTTTTTCACCGCGGCAGTTCCTTCAATACCAAAACCTCCACATAATTCCACCGCAACTGCACCCTGCTCCACCAGTTCGCCAGCTGTTTCCACCGCCGCCTGGTAATCAGGAACTCCCACCACCGACAATTCAACTCCGGGTGTAGCTACTACTGTCCGGTTCACTTTAGCATCAGCCCCGGGAGCAAGGAAAATAAACGCTGCTTTTAACGCCATTAAATTCATCTCCTTTTAAATACTATTTAAGCTCATTTAATTATTCTTAAAAAACTAATCCACCGTATAACAAAGCTAATCCATAGCTTCCAGAACCAGTTCACTTATGTCCATGACCCGTACGGGAATTCCCGCATTGCGTATCCCCGTGCTGAGCATCTGCTCACACTGCTGGCAGGCAGATACAATTATGCCGGCACCGGTTGCTTTTATTTCTTCAACTCTGAGGTCACTGATCTTGGCAGCCAGATCAGGGTCTACACTCTGCAGGTTGCCACCCCCACCACAGCAGAGAGAATCCGCCCGGTTATGATTCATCTCGATAAACTGTAATCCCGGAATGCTGTTAAGGATACGGCGGGGGGCTTCGAAAACACCGGCATTACGTCCTAAGTCGCAGGGATCATGGTATGTGACCACCTCATCCAGCTCATTTAATTCAATACGACCCTCTTCAATCAATCTGTCCAGGTATTCTGTGCTGTGTAGAATTTCCAGATCATAACCATCCAGTTCCGAACTGCAGTCGTGTTTCCAGAAATGATAGCAAGTAGCACAGCTGGCTATGAGGGTATGAATCTCCAATTCCTTTATCTTCGCAACATTATGCTCAATAAAGGGTTTGCGATCATCCACGAAACCAGCACTGAGCAGAGGATAACCACAGCACCATTCTTCTCCTCCCATAGTAGTGAAGTCCACCCCGGCTTTGGTTAGTATTTCAACAATGGCAAGAGGTACCTGCGCTGCCTGAGGGTAAAAAGATGAGACACATCCGACGAAATAACACACTTCTGCTCCAGCCTTGAGCTCCAGTCCTTCCGGCAGATCATCCAGATCCTCTGCCCATTCCAGCCGGTTATCATTGCTGAAGTTGGATATATTCTTATTATCGATCAGCTTGTCCCTGAGTTTTTTATATGCTTCCGGGGCCTTCCCTTGATCTGCTATTTTTTGGCGTATAGCCAACCACAGGCTTCTGGTATCAATGCCTGCGGAACATACATTGGAACATGCCCCACATAATGTACACTGTGCTATTCGTTCAATGAATTCATCGCTGATTTCCGCCTTTTTGCCTTTACTAAAAATGTCTTTGGCTTTACTAATCTTTCCTCGCGGGGCACTTGACTCCCACCCTATTACGGTATATACCGGACAGTTGCTCCGGCAAGAACCGCAGCGGCCGCAGATCAGGGCTTCTTCCTCAAGTGTGGTAAAAAGTTTTTTATCTTCTTCAAGCACGTCTATTCCCCCTTCCCGCAACTCGACTAACTGCTGCCAGAACGTTCATTGCTGCCTTGAAGTTGAATGAGTTTAACAGTAATGGGGGTTGATACACTTTCCCAGGATTCATTATACCTTTGAGGTCAAGCTTCTTTTTTCTTGCCCTTAACTCGGCCAGCTGAGAACTCTCAAATATATATCCGATATAGGGAGTGTTCCACAAACCGATACCATACGGTTTGCCTCCATATCGATGTCCTATATCCTGGATTTTTTTAACCATACTGAGTTTAATCACATAATCGATGGTCTTTCTCTCATCAGCAAAAAAAGCAGTCATCACTACGATATGATCCGGTGTGGCGGAATGGCCATAGGATACCAGCCCCAGCTTATATTTTTTATCCATTTTGCTTACATCATTGAGATAACGATTAAGATTATCTACCGGCAGCCACACTTCTCCGCCCAGCTGTGAGGGCCCGCCTCTTTTCAGCCGCAAAGCCAAAAATTTTTCCTTCCATTCCCGAACTGCATCTTTTTCATCTGCCAGTTCTGCGCTAAAATCTCCCGCTGTCACTTCTGAAATAACCGCATCTGCTTCTTTCAACTCATCCTCTGACCCCTCGTAATCTACCGTTATCGTACAGCTATCTTTAAATTCATCTTCGAAAAAACCTAGTCTGTTCATGATTGCATTATGTTTTTGATCGCTGAAGTGTACGTTATAGGGAAGCACCCGCGCATTGTGAATGTGAGTAATTACCCTGCTTAAATCCGGTTCTTTTACTTTCAAAAGATAATGTTTCATGGATGTCAGGCTGCGAATATTCACCTGTAATTGGGTTACTACCCCCAGGGTACCTTCAGAACCGGCCAACCAGTCCAGCGGAATATCACTGCTGGGTGTAAGCTGTTTAACTTCTCCGCCAGGCAATACAACCTCAATTTCCTTAACCTGCGCCAGCAGGCTTCCATATTTAACACTGCCGATCCCGTATCCCATCATACAGAACCATCCGCCTATGCTGGCAACCGGAGCACTGCTGGGGAATGACCTCAAAGCAAATCCCTTTGCGTTCAGGTATGCTTCAAGTTCACTCCAGGTAGTTCCGGCCCTCACTGTTACCGTCATTTCGACTTCATCCAAGGCCACTATGCCTTTGATAAGGTTGAGATCCATAACTATTCCACCATTAATTGGAACTGAGTCAAAATATACCGTAGATGCTCCTGCGCGCGGCGTCACTGGGATATCATTATCCCAGGCTATTTTTAATATTTCTGCAACCTCGGCAGTATCAACAGGACGAACGATCAGATCAGCGGCAGTATTAAAAAGTGGATTAACCAGCAGATCTGGAACCGGAGCCAGATCGCGGCAATACAAACTAGCTTCAAATCGGGAATCGGTGGCTCTGTTACCCAATTTTTCCTTAAGCTGATCTACAATAATACTCTTCATAATTCCCCTCCTGCGCGGCAGTCTTTACTCTGCATGCTGGGATATTTCTTTCTGCAGCCATTTTTCCAAATCATCACCCTGCATAAGAAGCTTCAGGCCTTCTTCCATGTTATCCGGATGCATTACTGCTATCCAGCCCAGGCCATAGGGGTCTGAATTAAGCACCCCGGGATTGCTGACCAGATCACGATTGGATTCGAGTACTTTTCCGGAAATGGGGACTGTTATCTTACCGGCCCACTTACCTGATTGCAGTGAAGACAGCGTCTTCCCGGCCTGCAAATCCTTATCAACTCGTGGTACGCGTATGAAGGTAATATCGCCGGCCAGCTGCTGCATGAAATCGGTGATACCTATCCGTATGTTCTCACCTTCAACCTTAACCCAGGCATGATCGGTGG
>CAZBKS010000258.1:0-4048 GCA_964492475.1 uncultured Syntrophomonas sp.
TCAATTTTATATTCCGCCGGCAGATTATTGGGATGGAGTGACAGCAAATCCAATTCCGATTCATTTGAATCCTTACCAGCAGATTCTAACCCTGTGGGCAAAGAAGATGATCCGTATAAATAAGCATCCCGTTTAACTGCGATATCAATATTTTTATTATTATCAGGGGTGGGAGAAAGGTTTTGCTTGATATCTTCGGTACTATCGGCAGGAGAGGTAGCGGCAGTTGAGAGATTATCAGCAGATGATAGCTCCTCCTGGTCAACAGAAGCAGAACCAAGGATCGACTTTTCGTGCCTGCCGTTATCTGCAACCGAAATATCCCCCATTTGATCAGCAGAAGATTCACCAGCAGGAAATGAACGATCAGCAATACTGGTGGACTGCATATTATCATCTACCCATATTAACCCAGGCAGGTAAAGTGCCAGCAGTATAACAGCTACAGCAGCTGTTCCTCCGATATAAAATCGATAAGTGCCCAGCCTGGCCACCCAGGCTGATAAGGAACTGCCAGCAGGAGTTGAGGATCGAAGAGAAACCGATTGCATAACCCGGCTGGCAAAATCCTCACTCAGGTGGGGAATGTCTGCGGCTTCAGCCAGGATCTGATTCTCCATACGAGTTAGCTCGACCTTCTTCTGACAGATTTCACAGCTATCCAGGTGCTCATCAATTAGGGAACGGAGGTCGGGGGAGATGTTTTCATCGCAATAGGCGAATATATATTCATCAATTTGCTGACAATTCAAGTTTCATCCCCCTTTCTTCCTTCTGCTGCAGGATAACTTTTCTCAAGGCTTTACGGGCCCGGTGAATTCTAACTTCAACATTTTCCCGGCTTATATCCAGGATATCTGCGATCTCCTGATTGTCTAAATCCAGGTAATATCTCAGCGTAATCACCGCCCGGTAGTTTTCAGGTAATTTCATAATGGCGTCTGCTATTTCTTTTTCCAGCTCTTTGCGTTCGAACATCAATTGGGGATCGGTTGAAAACGAAGCGTTATTGAGTTCATAATTACTGGGATATGTTTCTTCAAAATTAAGTATTACCACCTTCTTTTTTCTCCGCAAAGTGCTAATACTCGCATTGGCAGCGATACGGAAAATCCATGGCGCAAATTTCTTGGTATTATCATACTGATATAGCTTTTCATACACCGTTAAGAAAACTTCCTGGGTTACATCTTCTGCTTCCTGCTGCTGCCCTACTATCCTGTAAACTAATGCGAATACCCGGTTTTTGAAGCGGTTAACCAATTCTTCAAAGGCAGCCAGGTCGCCGTTTAGAGATTTACTGGCCAGCAGTTCGTCGCTTGTCAAAACAATCAGCTCCCAAATCCGTTCAACCTTTATTACGTCGAGTTTAATTAAAGCTTACACTAAGAAAATGTATTTTAATAGGAAAATAAGTGCCTGAATAGAATTAATTTCCCTTTAAGATGAATTGCTCTAATTTATATGCTAAACTGTTACAGAATACAATGGAGGTGCAGTATGAAGTATCAGTCAGGCCAGCTGGGAAGGGTATTCCTGGTCAAATTGGAGCATGGCGATGACGTCATCAGGGAAATCAGCAGACTGGCTGAAAAGGAAAGCATAGTTTCAGCAGTTATCATGCTTATCGGAGCTCTGAAAAAGGGCATGATGGTATTAGGACCCGAAGAATGTACCGTACCTCCGCAGGCCATGGAGCATTGCTTTGATGACGGAAGGGAAATAGCGGCCATTGGAACCTTATTCCGCGATGGGGAGGGTAATCCCGCCCTGCATATCCATGGCGCCGCAGGCCGGAGCAGCAGCAGTATTACTGGATGTTTAAGACATGACCTGGAAGTATATCTGGTGGTGGAAGCAGTAGTTTTAGAATTTGAAGGTATTGCTGCCCGGAGATTACTGGATTCCTATTTGCAGGTGAAAGCACTGGTTCTGGAAGGGGAATAATCATGAGGATACTGGTTGACGCAGATGCCTGCCCGGTCAAGAATATTATTGAAGAAGTTGCAAAACATTATGATATAGAAGCAATAATGGTAAGCAATCATCATCATGGAATTACCAGCTCTTATGCGCAGGTATTAATGGTCGATGCTTACTCCCAGTCGGTTGATATATCTATTGTCAATATAGTTGAGGCAGGAGACATCGTGGTAACCCAGGATTATGGACTGGCAGCCATGGTATTGCCAAAAGGTGCCGGAGCTATCCACCCGGGCGGCAGGATATATACAAAGGATAATATAGACAGCCTGTTGATGCAGAGATATATTAACCAGAAAGCCAGAGAAGCACGAATAAAAACAAGCAGAAACAAAAAGAGAACTCTTCAGGATGATTATCGTTTTAAGCAAGAATTTACCCGTCTGATTGAGGCTTTGAATAATGAAGCTGATAATTATATATAGTCAGGGAACTTAACAACAAAAGGACATATGCCTTAAATACTTGTTAACAAACAGGCAGAAGGGTGTATAATAGAAATGAATTATTATTGGAAAGGGGAATGAAAATGTCGGACCAATGCGGCAACTGTGCTTCTAGTGGAAACTGCAATTTAGATCCCGCTGAGTGTGGGGAAGCTAAGCAGGATAAAAGCCTTCTGGGGGCATTTAATAACATTCGCAATGTCATAGTGGTTATGAGCGGTAAGGGGGGAGTAGGGAAATCCTCAGTTACTGGATTAATAGCGACCAGTCTGGCCAGACAGGGTAAAACAGTTGGAGTTCTGGATGCAGACATAACCGGACCAAGTCAGCCCAAAGCATTTGGAGTAAGTAAAGACGCTGGAATGCTGGCATCAGAATATGGAATAATACCCCCCACCACCCGGTTGGGAATTAAATTAATGTCTATCAACTTCTTTCTTCCCAATGAGGATGATCCGGTTATCTGGAGAGGTCCGTTGCTGGCCGGAGCGGTTAACCAGTTCTGGGGAGAAGTTGACTGGAGAGATCTGGACTATATGATAGTGGACCTTCCGCCCGGCACTGGCGATGTGCCGTTAACAGTAATGCAATCCCTGCCGGTAAATGGAATAGTTATAGTGTCATCTCCCCAGGATCTAGCCTTCATGGTGGTAAGGAAAACCATCAAGATGACTCAGAAGATGAATATACCCATTCTTGGTATAGTAGAGAATATGAGCCATGCTATTTGTCCTCACTGTAATGAGATAATTGAAATATTTGGCCAGAACCAGGGAGAAACCGTGGCGCGCGATACTGGTATAGACTACCTGGGAAGCCTGCCCTGGGATATAAAACTGAATCAACTGGTTGACGCAGGAAAAATTGAAGAGTACAAGTCCGATGAAATGGAAAAAATAATAAGCAAGATTGTGGACAAATTACCGTAAAATAAAAGTATCCAAAGCCGGGGTGTAATCCCCGGCTTAGTTTATCGACAATGTTGATAAAATGCCAGCCCGATGACAGAACCGAAGGTCAAGGCATAAAAAAAAACCGCGATTGAGGCGTACTTAAGTACGCTGATTGAGCGGGGTTTTTGAAATAACGCAGAGATTCGGTTTTGTCGTCGGGCTGAGCCGGGGTGTAGTCCCCGGCTTTTCCATTACAGGGGTCTAATAATGAGGAGAATGATAAATGAAGATATGTTCTTGGAACGTAAATGGAATTAGGGCGGCTGCCAAAAAAGGATTTCTGGACTGGGTAAAAACCGAGTCCCCAGATATATTATGCCTTCAGGAAACCAAGGCCCACCCGCATCAACTGGAAAAAGAACTGGCGGACATGCCTGGATACACCAGCTACTGGAGTGCTGCCCAGCGCAGGGGTTATAGCGGTGTGGCAACTTACGTCAAGAAACTGCCCCGGGCGGTAGAATATGATTTGGGAGTAGAAGAACTTGATAATGAGGGACGGGTAATCATCAGCACCTACGATAATTTCATATTGTTAAACATCTATTTTCCCAATGGACAGCAGAATCAGGACCGGTTAGATTATAAGCTATACTTCTATGCCGAAGTAATGGAATTATGTGAACGCTTGAAAAAAGCACAGCCTCATTTAATTATCTGTGGGGA
>CAZBKS010000259.1:0-4047 GCA_964492475.1 uncultured Syntrophomonas sp.
AGTTTTTATTAAGGTATCGTCAGGTATAGGTTTTTATTGCAAACGAAATTTTAAAGGAGGTGGAAATGCAGGGTAAGTATCAATCGTATTTACGTCACATATTGAGTTGAGTAAACAAGATCTTAACCTAAATTTCCACCAATAATATATAAAGGTCGAACTTGGCAGTAGCAGCAGGCCGCGTTCGATTATTGAATCTTAAAGAAATAGGAGAAGTTTATAGCTTTATTAATGGTCTAAATAGAGAGGAGGAAATGAGTTATAATGACTACAACAACACTAACATTAGTAGGAATGGCGATTTGGCTGTTAGGATATTTATTCATTGGCGGCCATCTGCAAAAAGTGTATCTTAAATACAAACCGGGCAGGCCAGTTCCGGCTGTAGAACTTCGGGACGATGTGGATTTCTATCCGGCCAATCCGGTAACCCTGTTCGGTGACCACTGGGCATCGATCGCCGGCGGAGCGCCTCTGGCCGGTGGTGCAACCGGAGCCATGTGGGGTTTTCTGCCTGCTTTCCTGTATATTACTGTAGGTAATGTATTCCTGGGTTCACCCCATGACTATGCTACTATGCACTTATCTATGAGGAAAAAAGGGAAAACCATCGGGGGTCTGATATCCGAGCTGATCAGTGAAAGATCAGGAAAAATGGGAGTCGTTCTGGGCTGGTTCAGTATCGCGGCCTTCACGGCTACTTTTCTAACTGCATTGGCCAAGCTTTTCGTAGCGACACCGCAATTGACTCTTCCGACCATTGCCTTTACTATCAGCGGTGTTATAATGGGACTTCTGATTTACAAGGTTGGCTGGCCGGTTATGAACGCTACTATACTCGGAGTAATAATCGTGGCCATAGCTATATGGTTGGGTCTTAAATATCCGATAAACCTGCCGTTTTATGCTTGGTTCGCTATCTTCACCATCTATCCGATAATATCAGCTTCCATTCCGGCCTGGATTTTGGTCGAACCGAGAAACTTCCTGAATTTCGTCTTCATGTGCGTGGGATCATTGGCCCTGTTGATAGGCTGTATTGTCGGTAATCTCGATCTGCAGCTGCCCGCTGTTATCACGACCACCGCCAAGGGGCCCCTATGGCCGATGCTGTTCCTTACTATATCATGCGGCGCCCTGACCGGGATGCATTCCTTCTGGACCACGGGATATACTTCCCGAAGAATACCGGATGAAAAATTTGTCCGTCTTATTGGCTATGGCGGAGAAGCTTTGGAAGGTTTGACCGCATTCGTGGCTCTGGCTTCTGCTGCTGTTTTGCCTTTGGCCGTTTATTCGGAATATATAGGGCAGGGATGGATATTCATCCTCCAGAACGGGTATGCACAAATTGCCGGAAGCGTATTCACTTTCATTCCCCTTAATGTATGGGCAGTATGGGGTGGATTGCTCGGCAGTATATTCATGATTACTACCCTGGAATCCGGCGGCAGAAATATGAGAATATTTATGCTGGAACTGTACACCATGGTAAGCAAAAAGTCGATTAGTCCTCAGATGCAGGCTCCTTCCAAGTGGGGGGCGGCAACCCTGTCACTGGTTGCTTGTGCAGCACTGGCGCTGTCCGGGGCCTGGTTCTATATCTGGGTTCTTTTCCCGTGTCTGTCAAGTCTGCTGGCTCTGATGTCCTTCATGACCGTTATCATCTGGCTCAAGCTGGTTGGCAGACCTACCGGGTATTTCTGGTTTGCCCTGATGTTTACTACCTTTATCGTAGCAATACCGGGAGCGGTTTACCTATCCTACACCTATGTAGTGCAAAATATGCTATATCTGGCTTGGATACCGCCCCTTGCTATTGTTATGACCATCTTCTTCTACTTTGACTTCTTCAAGAAGAAAAATTCCATTACTGAAAAGGAAATTGCTCTGGCCACCGCGGAAGAAGAAGCGTAAATAGGAGTAATCAGGTTAGTTTATTAAAAAGAAAATTATTTGCAGAAACAAGTAAATAAGAGGTGATGACCGGGGGAATTTTCCTCCGGTCGGAACCGACAAGAATATACAGATAACGGCAAAAAACGTCATCTGTTGTTGCTAATATTGTGCAACATATGCGATAATAATACAAAGTTCGGCATTCCGTTGCTCGCTCCTGTGCTGACAGCCCAAGATCAGGCTGCCGGAAGAGGAGTGCATAACCCGGAAACGCAATATGAAGTATATTTCATGGCTTACGGGAAGTATGATGTCCCTTGATTCAGTCCTGGACTCACATGGAAAGATGAGAAATAAAGCTTTACCTTTCAACGTTGCGGCAAGGTATTGGTGGATAATAAAATTGGAGGTGCTTTTAAAAATGGCAGAATTAACTCTGGTGCAAAAACTTAATCTCGAAGCCCTAAAAGATGGTCCCAAAGAATCCAGTGAACTCGCTACCATAGTAAGGGATAAACTTACTGAAATCAAAGGCGGCAATAACCCGGTGGGAGCAACGGCGAGATCTCAAGCCGTATTGGATGAGCTAACAAAAGAGGGGTATATTGTGGTAGTTTCCAAAAAGATGTTTGGAGGCAAAACCTATGGTATAACAGATAAAGGCAGAAATGCAATCAGCTAGCATAAATAAGTATTTGATCAAGTTGGAAAAGAATCTACTAAGGATTGAAGAATTTCAAAAGAAGGGGTGTCCAATCGAAAGCTCGATGGGTGATATATACCTGGAGCTTAGAAATGTAGGAGCCTACTTGAAACAGGCTCAAGCCGAAGAGAAGTCGATAATAAACCATGAATTAGCTGATACATTTGAAAGGTATAAAAAGCTGCTATTGAAGTTTGAATCCGTTGCAGATGAAGTACAGTCGCAGGACGAAAGGATGGTCGTGGCAAGCGATAAGGCTCTGCCACAATTGTTTGCCCGAATTATAAAACGCTGCCCGGGGTTCTGGAAAAATTTCGAGAGACTGGCATCCGGGTTTGGGTTTGGAATGGTCGGTTTAACTATCATAGGTCCAACGTATTACCTGGCTGCAGGAAAGGTTCCATTCATGCAATATTACCAGGTAGAAATGTCGGCGGTAAATGCCTTGGTTTTTGTGGTTGGGGTAATTGTGGGTTTATGCGTTCATGAATTTGCGCACGGTATTGTTCTGGCTAACAACGGGATCGGAATTAAACGGATTGGGGCGATGGCCGGTTCCATGGTGGGCGGTTTTGTGGAGGCTGAGGAGAATAGTTTTTTCCAGGCCGACCCCAGGGTACATTGGAGATTCAATGCTGCCGGGATTGGGACCAATGCTTTGCTAGGCGTGATCTTGGCTGTAGTTGGACTTTTAACATCTTCCCAGGAGTTTTTATTCCTGGCATTGGGCAATTTGTTTTTTGGGTTTATTAACTCCTACCCCATTAGCCCGCTGGACGGCGGATGGGTATATGGGGATTTAATCAAATTGTATATAAATAGCAAAAAAGTAAATAATATTTTCATGGCACTGCCACTGGTTATTTTTGTACTTTGGATTAGTTTGTTTATACGTTTTGCTCTCTTGTAGTGTTTAAAATTGTTTGTTATTTGTAATTTGCTGAGTGTAGATTTATTTTCCTCAATGTGTTCCTTCTGGCAAATTCTTATTAATTAATGTCATATGTAGTCAGGTAAGGATGAAACTTCTTAATAAGTTTCGTTACTGCGAAAAGTTCAGGCGGAAGTATAATTGAGTAGAATAGTAAGGCTTCAGGGCATACTAATTTTGAATCCATAATTATGGAAAGTCAATGGGATAGTAATTCAAATATTAAGTAATATGAGCCTTGAATAGAGCAATCCCCACAGGTTCCCTGTGGGGATTGCTCATAAAAGAGGAGAAAATGAGCGAAGTAATATATCCCTGGATATTTGAGAGATATTTAAAAGGAGTTGATTAATTATGTATTTGATTTTAGCTGGTTTAATTGTCTGCGGATTTCTGGGCTTGCTGTTGTTCAATAATAGGAATATGAAAACTTATAGACATTTTATGAAACGCATGAAAAAGCTTAAGAAATCGATTGATTTCTTTAATGCAACTCAGACATATGTCAATCAAA
>CAZBKS010000260.1:0-4028 GCA_964492475.1 uncultured Syntrophomonas sp.
GGTATTGCCGTAAGTAAAATAATAATCACTGCTGCCCGGATCAGTAATTCCATACTCGGAAGAAAGATTGGGAAGATTGAAATGATAGCCGTAATTGGCAGAACCATTGTCATGATTACCCAGCAATGGTGCAACCGGCAGGCTTCTAAGTTCCGTCGGAGAGAAGAAACCGGTAAATTCGGTTTCATTGCTGCTGGTTTCTACCTGGTCGCCCAGAGATAAGACTAAACTGGCTTCCGGGAATTCCTCCACAGCCTGGGTCATTGTATCCTGCCAACCGAGGATGTCGGTACTGGTGTTTCCTGCGCCAATCTGCACATCACCAACTACCAGACAGCTAAAGGAGTCAGTTCCATTGGCAGTAAATTCATAGACCGGACTCCAGTTTTCCTCACTGCCATCACCTAAACGGTAGACATATTCCGTGGATTGTTCCAAATCAGTAACAATTACTTTATTGGAATAAAAACCTGAAACTGCAGGTGAAACAGTACCTGTAAAGGTGGCAGCCGCATCAGCCGGAAATTCATCGCCAGTCATGTCACTTTTTTCTGCCACCTGCACTGCACTATCAGCCGTTTCCATATTGGAATACCAGGCGAAATTCAATTCCTCTTCATTTTGGCCAGGCGCAAAGGTAATTGCAGAAGCTTCGTACACAGCAGCCTCAGCTGTGGTCAGTATCCCTGCGTTTTCCGGACTGCTGTTTTCATCAGCTGCAGCAGTAAGCGGTGCAGACAAGCTGCTTAAGAGCATACCCAGTATAAGCAAAATCGGCAACCATTTTTTTGTTAATCTCATGTTTTTCCTCCTCTCATTGATTCAAGCCATCAGATTTTCGAAAGTGTTTTCTTTGACCAGCATGTTTATTCATCTGCCCTCGACATCCTCTTTTCCAAAGACCTTTTTCCACCTCCCTTTTTTTCTTTTTCAGCCATTGGACTCCTGCTCATGGATGGAATCAGCCTGGAAGCGATAAAAGCTACAACAGGGACGGTCAAAATCACCGCCAGACTTCCGGATAATCCCTGAATAACCTCAATTCCTATGAAATTGAGATTCAGCAGTTGATAAAAGGAAACGTTATAGGCATAAATCAAAAGAATTGCGTTCAGTGATGTACCTGTAAAAGCCAGAATAAGCGTATTGGACATGGTGCCCATCATATCGCGTCCCACATTCAAGCCGGAAATGAGCAGTTGTTTCGGACCGAGTTTTGGGTTGGAACAATAAACTTCCTGAATGGCCGACGCTACTGATATACCGACATCCATAACCGCACCTAAAGAAGCAATAAGTATGCCTGCAAATAAAAGCTCCGGAACATGCAGGCCCGTTTTGGCGGCAATCAGAAGCAGGGATTCTGCTTCCTCAGCGTTCAACCCTGATATATGTGCCAGCGATCCTGCTGCACTGGCAATTATCCCTGCAATCACAACCCCGATGGTAGTCCCCAGGATAGCCGAAATCGTTTTCGCCCCCCATCCATTCAAAAGCAATAATGTACTGCAGGTTGAAAGGATAACAAACAGTACGGCAGCCCAAACTGGTGAATAACCCCGGTATATCATGGGAACAAACAAAAAGAGCATACAGACAATAGTTATCGTTAACCCTAAAACAGACAGAATTCCTTTCTTTCCTCCAATTCCCCAGAGAGCAGCAAAAAAAAGCAGGACCAAACCGTATAATACGGGGGTCCTGTTGTAATTAAATACAGAAACCTGTGTATGCTCGGCTCCTGCGGCATCAATATTTACAATAATCTCCATGCCTTCTCGGGCCAGGACATTATAATATTTACTCAAGCGATTTGTAACAGTACGCACCTCTCCCTTATGCTCTCCGGTAAGAATCTTCACTTTCAGTTCCTGGGTCCCCAGATATAATCCGGTCAGGGAATCATCTTCGGTCAGCGACTGGCTTAAAACTATGATTACCTTCGCTTTTTCATATTGAATATCGTTAACCGCCCCGGAAATGTTTCTGCTCATATAGCCGCTGGTGTTAAACCAGTATAAAAAGGCAACAAAAAGAATGCTTATACAAACAAATGAGACCAATTTGGTCATTTTAGCATTTTTCATCTTTAACTCCATTTTTGTTAGTATCTGTTAATGTTTGGGAAATAATTTTTCTGTTATTTGATTATAGAGTTGGAAGGTAAAGAACATTTTAATTGTTTGTTGTATTTAGGCAAGTAAACAGTAAAATAATAACCCTGCTCAACCATTGAAAATTGCGGCCGGATATTTGCCATTATGGTTTTGGAGAAATGATTAATAATGTTATTGATCACTCTGGGGCCTCAAAGATGGATGTAATTGTTGAATATAGCATATCCAAAGTAGAGTTTTGGATAAAGGATAACGGGATAGGTATTTTTACGAAAATACAAAAAGATTTTAACCTTACAGATAAACACCATGCGATTCTGGAACTTGCAAAGGGAAGCTAACATCTGATCCATCAAGACATACGGGTGAGGGTATTTTCTTTACATCCCGAATGTTTTATACATTTGCAATTTTATCAGAAGATATGATTTTTTTGGACATGATAATGACGATTGGCTTTTTGCTGATAGAGAATAATATCATAAAGGGACATCAGTACACATGGCAAGCGGGCCTAGCCTGGTATTTATTGCATATAGACCTTGCCTTCATCCCCGTCTACAACCACGTTCTGTCCATCTTTAATAAGGCGCATGGCCCCGGGTATATTCAAGACACAAGGTATTCCATACTCCCGGGCGACAATAGCGCCATGGGATCCGATTCCGCCCCTTTCTAAAACTATGGCCGCAGCTCTTAAAAACAAAGGTGTCCAACCCGGATCGGTAGAAGGGGCAACGAGCACATCTCCTGAGTCCAACTTCTTCTCCTCATCAGGATGCTGCAAAAGTTTTGCCGGGCCCCAAGCTCTTCCGGCCGCAACTCCCAGTCCCTCCAGCACGGAGCCTGACTCGGTGGCAACGGCTTCAACAAAATGCGAGGCCTCGTCTATGTAGTAGTCGGGAGGTGATAGCTTCTCCATTTCTTCTTTCCATTGCTTTCTTTCGGCTACCAGCACTTTAAGTCCCCGGCCGCTCCAATCCTCTTTTAAAATGGAAAATAATTCTATCCAGCTGCAATGGAATACATCGGCCTTTTCTATTAGGATATCCCTGGTTTACAAGCGGCTTCCCATCTCCAGGAATACCTTACGGATTGCTTCATAAAACTTGAGTAATTCGAATTTGGCCATTTCTCGTAAGGCTCCACCTTTTACGGCCTTTTCCACCTGTTTTCTAATCATGTTATGACGAGACTTGGGTATGCCTTGTTCAACTTTTCGCCAGGCCTCTTTGATTTTAGCTTGTTGTTGCTTTTTAAGATCTTCAACATTAGCGGTTGCCATGGTGCTTTTGATGACATTCAAAGGATAGGAGGGATCTTCTCTCCAACGGGGATTACTTATATCCATTTCATAGACGCCCCGGTGCCCGTATTGGTCCAGGAAATCTCGGAATAATCGTTTGAACGTCGATTCCTCTGGAAGTTCCTTTTCCCATGCGTAGGGATTGAAATCTCTCCTGCCCAAATAGGTTCGGACGTCATTATCACTCCGAGCTATTTCAGCCAGTTCTATTAGACGGTAACCCTGCTCGGCGCTGGTTACTTCCCCCTGGCCGATCATCAAGGCATTGGCTACAGCATTTCCTTGGTGTAAGAAATATTTTTCCAAGGTTTTTACTAAACGAACCCCACTAATACCACCTGACATGTTGCATGCGGTGAAAGCCGGTAAGTACTCGCGCCATGCAGCTCTAATTACGGCCATGGTATTAATTAAATCGTTATCTGAAAGTTTTCGTAAATCCTGCTTGGTAAAAGCACCTGTGAACTTATCTACCTGCTCAAAAGACTTCTGGGGGTTCCTGCTATTTTTAATTAGAAAAAGGATTATCTTAATACCTCGCCCTATTCTTTTCAGTCCTTTAATGCCGCGGTAAGGTTTAGCTTCGTTAATCTTGATTTCCGGCT
>CAZBKS010000261.1:0-4023 GCA_964492475.1 uncultured Syntrophomonas sp.
TGGGATCCAAAGTTTTGTTTAGTATTCCGGCTACTATGTATTCTGGTATCTGCAATGCTTGGGCAATATCTTCTACCTCGCAATACTCCGACATTTTAAATATTTTTTGTGCCAGCAAAACACCTACCTCCTTTTCAGAAAACCCAGGAAATTTTTCTTCGGCTGCTCAGCTTCAGCCATTAAAGTGATATTCAATTTAGATGCTATTTCCTGGCAAACATTTTCCCAGACATCAACATTGGTAACATTCCCTTTATAAGTGGCTTTATTGGCCTCCTGCCAATCATGCGGTATTACGGCAACAATAGAAGGCAGTTTCTTAACTCCCTTCTTAAACCCTGAATTAAAGCATTTCTCAACTTCTTTTATACTTACCAGCTTGGGATCATACTGGTTTAATATAATGCGGATATTCCCTATCTCAGCCCCCATATAAAGCAGCTGTGGTCCATAAATCTTGGTTTCTTCGATAGAAAACTTTGACTGGTTTACTACCGCATAAACCAGATCCGTTTTACTGAAAACATTCCCCATGTAATCTTTTTCCCAGGGTGATGGACAGGTATCGCATAAAACTATGGAGAAGTGCTTTTTTAATTGACTGAGAACATTCTCTAAATTTTCTCCTTTTATTTGATTCGGTATGGCGTTAACGGGTGCCGGGAGTACATATAAATTGTTCTTTGCTTTGATTAAGCACTCCATGACATTATCCTCAAAGTAATTTCGGAAGTTTCCTTTAAGATTATAGAATCCAGCTAAATTTGCCCCTCCGAAATCAAAATCGCATATAACTGTATTTATCTCTTGTTTAGCCAGAGTTAATGCCAGGGAGTTAGCCACCGTAGTCTTGCCAACCCCGCCTTTATTGGCGTAGGTGGCTATTATCAAACTGTCTTTGGTAGTTTTTTCAGGTATCGGTTCTCCTTCTGGCTGTTTTAGTAAAGGTTTAATATCATCAATGGTTGTAAATATTACAGCATCCGGCCTGGCTTTTTTTGCAGCCCAATCAGACATACCACCAGAACCCATAAGAAATACCGGATAGTCTTCTGGTATCATTTCATGGTTTTGGCTGGTGCTTACAACAGCGTATATATCGTCTCCAGGATCGTTGGTGACAATATATCCTTCTCGTTTAAATAACAGGGTTAGTTCTTCATTCCCTATAATCAGGATTTTCATTTTGAAGCACTCCTTTTCTTAAAAAATCACACAAAAAAAGCCGCCCTTTCGGACAGCTCTGCTTCATAAATAAGCGCAATGATATGATAACGAATTTGCGACAAATTTGTTGTTCTTTAATTAATCGGTTTTCGCTTAATAATCCTTATATAATAATAACTTTTTATCAAACAATTCGCAACCATTTTCCTACATATTGGAAACGTCGATTATGTTTTTAACCCAATCCGGATATTCCTTGCGATATTTATTTTCGTCTGTTGTTGGCAATATTCCGTGTATCGGCAGGCCCATTGACACCCAACTATCGATGTCAGACTTATTACTCTCAAAATTCCCGGTTAAGTGGATAATATGAGTAACATACTGCATTATACTTTCCAGTAAGCCAAGTGTTCTGTCGCTTGTATCCACTTCAATTATTAACGTGTCATGAGTTTCACCAATACCGCTGCATATAATATCTTGTTCATCAAGGTATCCATAGGTTGATTGGATAGCTTTATCTATATGTTCGGCATAGCATTTATAAGACATCGGGTTTTCATTCAATTCCAAATGAAGGCCATTATGGTTGGCTGCTATTTTTCTAACTATGGGTCCACTGTTGACCTCCGTATCTGTTTTCAGAATCACAATAACCTTCTTATATTGCTTTACGAATTCATCAAGAGATACCCGGGTTATAGTGTTATTTTTTACCGGCTTTTCTTTTGCACCAGTATTAGATGCCGGCTGTTTTGGGGGTTGCTTAATGACGTTGGTTATTCTAAATTCCGGGTCTATGTCAGCCGGGTTTTCAACGGGTTTGTCAATCGGTTTATCAACTTGCTGATTATCTAATTCGTTTTCTTGCTCAATAGCATCCTTGCATTTCCATGCTTCTATATCTTCATGATCAGGTTGAGGGGGTGTCCAGACATAAATATCCGGAAGGATATCATTTTCATATACATATTTACAGAACTCTGCCAGTTTATTGATTTTAATTCCCCTATTTAGGGGAAACTTAAATCCACCCTGGTTGGTTACCAGATCATCTTGAATCACCAGTATCGCTTCATCCAGTATCCCTAATTCCATAGCGTATCTATGGTTTTCAGAATCATCATACCCTGCCATAGTTGCTACCGGTATATCCAGTGATACGGCTGTTTCCAGATTAGAACAATAATCTTCATCCTGCACAACGATTGCTACGGCATTTTCAGTCTCTTTGGCATCCAATCTTTCAAACTGAATGCCAGTTATTTTAGAAAACCTTTTTAGATTTCCTTCTTTGGTATTCATTAATATTTTCAAATGTTTTTCCTCCTTAACCGATTTTTTCTACCATCCTATTGACTAGGTGATTTCCCGAGTAGACCATTCCTATAACAAGCAACGTAATGATTACGCCGCCTGTGGTGTGGAATAGCGGGGCTATAAAGTCCGGGGCCATAAGCCTCATGATTACCATTAAGCCGAATGGGATTATGCTCAATGTAATAGCAGTTACCTTTGTTTGGGCTGTTACTGATGCAACATACTTCTTATTGCTCCTGCGGTCATAAGCGTTTTTCAGCAGGTATTTACAGACTTCTACCAAGTTACTGCCGGTACTGTCATATAATTTAAAGGCCATCTCCAGCTGCTTCAAATCTTCCCAATTGACTTCTTCGGCTACTGAGCCGATGGCCTCATGGTAGTTGGTGCCGGTTCGGCTTCTTCTTAAAATCTCGATAAATACCTCTTTGGCTGGATTCTTCAATGCCGCAACACTTTCTTCTAATGCTTGATATGGATTCGCCCTGCCTTCCAGGGAAGTTATAATAGTGTTTAATACCTGTGTGTACTGTTCTTCCAGTAAGGCTTTTCGTTTCATTTCCCTCTTTTTGGCCATGTTGTTGGCTATTATAAAGCCCGCCGGGATAGCCAAAACATCAAAACCAAGGTTTCCAGAAACAAGATATACCGCTATAAAGCTCCCCAGAAAACCTATTATCAGGTATTTCTTGCGGTCCGTCTTAGCTATAAAAGCTTTTGTCTCTATCCATTCATCATGCAGCTCTACCCCGCTGTTTCTTCTGTTGAACGCAACTCCTATCAATATGATCGCTATTGACAGGAGGAATAAAGCAAATATTAATTCGGGCAATACCATCCAACCTCCTCAAACCGTTTTTCCCGTTGAAACTCTTGTGCTACCCAATCCCAGTCGCTGGACTTATCGTTGTATTCCCAGAGCCGGTTAGTTTTGACTGCTGTAGTTTTACCAGCTGCATTTTTTATAGTGCCGGCTACTTCTACTATATGGTCTAATCTTCGGTAGCCCCGGTCATTGGTTACGAATAAAACTATATCCAATGGGTTTGCTATCTTTTCCAAAATAGTGTCGTTTCCCAACTGCTGGGCTTCTTTAGCGTACCGGATCATATCGGGGAAACGATAATTCAGCAGATCTTCGGCTGAGTTTGCGTGGGCGGTCCCCAATGACCCTTCATGGCCAGTCCCCATTGCCTGCAGCAAATCCAGGGATTCTTCCCGGCGTATTTCCCCGACTACGATAATATCAGGATTCATTCGTAATGCGCTTTTAACTGCATCCGACATGGTGTATTCACCCTTGTTTTCTATATTAGCTTTTCTGGCCACCAGACTCCGTACCTTTGGATGCTGCAAGTCTAATTCAGCTGGATTCTCAATGGTTATCACCCATAAGTCAGGGTCTATAAAACTGGCTAAATTATTTAACCAGGTGGTTTTACAAGAACTGGTCCCGCCAGCTACCATAATGTTCATTATCATATCAATGGATTTTCTCAAAAACTCTAATACCTTACTTGATGAGGCTATGTT
>CAZBKS010000262.1:0-4021 GCA_964492475.1 uncultured Syntrophomonas sp.
GAGCAAGGGAAACCCGGCTTGCATTTGAGCATGAAATAGAACAAAAAAATCTAAATAATATTAGTGTGGTTCCTGTAGGATGTATCGGTAATTGTTATTCGGAACCTACTGTTCAAATTAATGTGCCAGGACAATCTCCGGTTATATATGGCAGGGTGCATGAAAAAGATGTTTCGGAAATCATTGAGAAACATGTAAAAGGCGGCACACCGGTAGAGCGTCTGGCATTAACAGACCCTCCCAGTAATAAACAGATGCGCATTGCTCTAAGGCATTGCGGTTTGATCAATCCTGAAGATGTTTTTGAATACCTGGCCTGCTGTGGGTACGAAGCCCTAGGCTGTGCCGTGACCCAAATGTCACCGGAATCAATCATAGATGAAGTAAAAAAGTCAGGTCTGAGGGGACGAGGGGGCGGAGGATTTCCAACTGGAGTCAAGTGGCAAATCACCCGGGAACAACCTGGGAAGAGAAAATATATTATCTGTAATGCGGATGAAGGTGATCCTGGAGCCTTCATGGATAGGAGTATACTCGAAGGAGACCCTCACAGTGTATTAGAGGCGATGGCTATAGGAGGATATGCGCTGGGTGCAGATCAAGGTATAATTTACATCCGAGCCGAGTATCCCCTGGCCGTATCTCGTTTAAATACCGCTATCAGTCAGGCCAGAGAGTTAGGCCTGCTGGGGCCAAGTATTTTTGGCAGTAATTTTAATTTTGATATTAGGATCAAGTATGGTGCCGGAGCTTTTGTATGCGGCGAAGAAACAGCACTGATTAATTCTTGTGAAGGCAAACGCGGAGAACCAAATTACAAACCTCCCTACCCTGCTCAGAAGGGTTACTGGGGTTATCCAACCTGCGTAAATAATGTTGAAACTTTCGCCAACATTGTCCCTATTATAACCAACGGTTCCAATTGGTTTGCATCTATCGGTACGGAAAAAAGTAAAGGAACCAAAGTTTTCGCTCTAGCAGGCAAGATAAATAACGTGGGCCTGGCTGAAGTACCTATGGGAATAACCCTGCGAGAAATGATTTATGAAATCGGGGGCGGAATAAAAGACGGACATAGCTTCAAGGCCATTCAGACGGGTGGACCATCAGGAGGGGTTATCAGCGAAGAATACCTGGACACACCTATAGATTACGACAATCTTATCGACATCGGATCTATGATGGGCTCTGGCGGAATGATCGTGATGGACGAAACTGACAATATGGTTAACATGGCTAAATTTTATCTGGAATTTTCTATGGATGAATCATGCGGAAGATGTACTCCCTGTCGTATAGGAACCAAGCGTATGTACGAAATTATCAACAAGATCACCAGTGGAAAAGGCACTATGGCTGATCTGGACTCATTAAAACAATTGACCTATATGGTCAAGGATAGTTCCCTTTGCGGCCTGGGCCAAAGTGCACCAAATCCTGTGATAAGTACTATGAAACATTTCTGGAGCGAATATCTGGCTTTTATTCCTGATCCGAGAGCCAAGTTAAAATTTAATGCCAAGAAAAATCCTCGTAAAAGTAAAATAGCTGATTGATCACGATATTTGTAGAGGTGATAATGTGCAGGAGACCAGAGAAGCAGATGATCAAAAGGAAATGATTCCTATCATGATTAATGATCAAAACATAACTGTCCCGGTTGGAATTACGATTTTGGAAGCTGCTCATCAAATAGGAATAAGAATACCTACCTTATGCCATCTCGACTTGCATGATATAAAAATGGTCAATAAGACTTCCTCCTGTCGTGTTTGTATGGTGGAACTGTCTAAAGGAAATAACCGCAATGTTTTAGTGCCAGCCTGTGTGACTCCTGTCAGCAGGGATATGGAAATACGCACTGATACCCTTCGCGCTATAAGAGCAAGAAGAATGGCGGTTGAACTCCTGCTTTCCAATCACCCCAATGAGTGTTTTACCTGCCCTAAAAACTTGGAATGTGAACTGCAGGCGCTGGCCGCAGAACTGGGAGTACGGGAAATCCGTTGGGAAGGAGAACGAATGGATTATCCCAGGGATGTATCCAGCGACGCCATAGTGAAGGATCCCAACAAATGCATTTACTGCCGAAGGTGTGAAACTATGTGCAACGAAGTACAGACCTGCGGAATACTGTCCGGCATAGGCCGAGGGTTCGCTTCCTTTGTAGGACCTGCTTTTAATATTCCTATGGTTGAATCATCATGTACCTATTGCGGTCAGTGTGTTCAGGTATGTCCAACCGCAGCATTAACGGAAGTGAATCATACTGACAAGGTATGGGAGGCCTTGAATGATCCGGATAAACATGTAGTAGTTCAAACAGCTCCTGCTATACGTGCAGCCCTGGGCGAACTTTTTAACATGGAAGCCGGAACCATAGTGACCGGAAAAATGGTTACCGCTTTAAAACGTATGGGCTTTGATGCAGTATTTGACACTAATTTTGGGGCTGACATTACTGTAATAGAAGAAGCTACCGAACTCATTTATCGTATGAATTACAGCAAGAAATTACCTATGTTAACCAGCTGCTGCCCGGCCTGGGTTAAGTTCATTGAACACCAGT
The DNA here is from genome assembly GCA_964492475.1 of uncultured Syntrophomonas sp. Classification (GTDB taxonomy): domain Bacteria; phylum Bacillota; class Syntrophomonadia; order Syntrophomonadales; family Syntrophomonadaceae; genus JAAYJK01. Next base: position 2,570 of record CAZBKS010000262.1, read on the forward strand.
TTCCGGAATTACTGGATGTGCCCTCCACCTGTAAATCACCCCATATAATGTTTGGCACTATAGCAAAAACCTATTATGCAGAAAAGAATGGAATAGATCCTGATAATATGGTTGTTGTATCAGTAATGCCATGCATAGCCAAAAAAGCTGAAGCCAAACGTCCGGAACTTACCAAGGACGAACATAATAATGTTGATATAGTTATAACTACCCGGGAACTGGGGGCCATGATCAAGGAAGCTGGAATAGAATTTAAGGAACTGCCCGAAAGTGATTATGACAGCCCCATGGGTATGGCCAGTGGAGCGGCAGTAATATTTGGGAATACAGGAGGAGTGATTGAAGCAGTAATACGTACCGCCTGTGAATGGATAAGCGGAGAAACACTGGATAAGGTAGAATTTGATCAGTTAAGAAGAGCAGACGGTCTGAGGAAGGCAACTGTAAAGGCAGGTAATAAAGAGCTGCGAATTGGTATAGCCAGTGGCCTGGGGAACGCTCGCCAGCTCCTGGAACAAATAAGAGACGGGAAAGAAGATTACGATGTTATAGAAATTATGGCCTGCCCGGGAGGATGTGTCGCGGGAGGCGGACAACCGTATCATCATGGCAATTATGAAATTGTCAAGAAACGACAGGAAGCCATATATCAGGAAGACAAATACAAGCAAATGAGAAAGGCACATGAAAATACAGAAGTATTGAAATTATATAAAGAATATATTGGAGAACCGTACGGAGAATTCGCCCAGGAATTATTACATACTCATTTTGAAGAAAGAGAGAGAATTTGATCTCCATCACTTCCTTCCTGAAAAACTTTATCAGTAAATATATTAACTCTCTTCAATCCCGTACCTGAATGATCACTTATAATACCTTCCCGTTTTCGCCCATTTTAAAATTATATTTATTTGCCCAGTATATTCCTACCTGCCTCAGCACACCGTCCGGATCTCCAAGGTTCCACATCAAAGTTTTGGCTTTGATAAGTAATAATTCAGTAAGAAGATAAATAACCGGAACAAAGTCATTGAAAAACCACCATATAAATGGCAGTGCTGCCAGCCATACATCAGCTCCAGTCATATATAAATACACTGTTCCAAGTGAATTAATAAGCAATTTGGGCAGGATATGGCTGGCTGGTCTTACCAGGTAATTATTAACATTATAGTTATAAGAAAACTGGTTGAATAAGGACATCGACATCATTAAACCCAGACTGGACATAAGAGTATACCAGGGGTTTCTGGTGATGCACAAGAGAAGCGGAAATGAGTAGATAGCGGCCAGACTAGGTATAAGAACCCAAAATGCGGTTTCTCCCACCATACATTCAAGTGGTCTTTTTTCCAGTAATTTGCCAAAGAACTCATTAAGCTCTTTTTTGCTGAAACTGATACGCAATCCACGCTTCGTAAGCAGTGCATCTTTTTGCGGGGTTTCATT
>CAZBKS010000263.1:0-4016 GCA_964492475.1 uncultured Syntrophomonas sp.
AGAACCTGTTTTTATTACCAAAGATGGGCAGGGAGATTTGGCTGTTATGAGCATTGATACCTACGAGATGCTCAAAGGCAAAGTCGAACTTTACCATCTGCTTGATGAGGGCAGGGCGGCAGTAAAAGAAGGAAGAAAGCGTCCCCTCGAAGATGTAATGCGATACATCAGGCAGGAAAATTAAAATGATGATTGAAAAAGCAGCCTGAACCAAACCGATAATAAAATATAGAACATGCAGGAAAACCACTGCACGCAGCATTATACATTGAACTGCAATCCAGATAACCAGGGCCCAGCCAAAGACACCGCTAATATAACCTCGAAATTGCTTTTTCCATCATGCAAACTTCAAATGGCAGATGAGGGTATTTTTTGATTGCGGTCGCGGTAAACCCGAATTTTATATACCAATTCTTTAAAAGCAGATTTTTATTGATAATTCCGATAGAAATTATTCCTCCGCCGGTTTTGATTATTTCATTAAAAACAAACTCCAGAATCTGCTGGCCATAGCCGTTATGCCGTTGGTCAGGGACAACCGCCAGTTTGCCCAAATAGTATAGATCATCTTTATTCTGTTCGATAGAAACGAACCCTATCTGAATGCCATCCTTGTATGCACCAAACATACTGATGCCTTTTTCTTTCAGCTGCAGCAGGTCATTATATTCAATAAAAGCAGCATTGGTAGGAGCATTTTCCCGGGTGAGTCTGTAATCGATAGCTGTGGTGGCAAATGAGTCCCGAAGTACGTTTACACTATTATTTAATTCACCCTCACCTTCAATTCTTCTTATTGTTATATCCATATCTTCCTTCCCACGCTCCTTTAGCATATTAATATAAATCTGGGGATCCCTTTCTCGCAGCCTGTTCGATAATGTCCGTCGCCAATAAATAATATCAAAGTTTCACACAATCCCCAATTTTAGGCTATATCATTGTATAGAAGGCCTATGACAGCGCTGGTGTTTATTAAGAGCATGGAAAAATGCACCCATAAAGTCCACAGAGTGATACTGCCGCTTAAAGTATTGAAAAGACCAGCAATATGGATAATGATTCCTATAATTAATACTGCTATTGGAAACATGAATAATATGGGGGTGAATTTGATATCATTCAACTCCGATCTGGGTTTGGATAAACACGAACAGAGCATTGAAACAATATTTACTTCAGTATATAGGTATGCCCCCATATTTTAAAGATAAAATCTGAAATTTTGCGTTCTCACCCTCATTTGAATTACATCAATTCCATCTCTATACAGGGAAGAACCTTCACCTTGCATACATCTGTACAAAGAACAATCCCGGTGTATTTCAAGCACCGGGATTGTTGCTCTTATGATTTTGGATCTAATTATACCTGCGGTAAGGTTTTGAGGCTCTCCTGCAGGGCTGCTTCTGGAAATTCGACGTCTTCAGTCTTGCCGGAAAGATAGTTATCGTAAGCTGCCAGGTCAAGATGTCCGTGACCGCTGAGGTTAAATACTATGCTGCGAGCAACTCCTTCCTCTTTGCCTTTGAGAGCTTCATCAATGGCTGCTCTGATGGCATGGGAAGATTCAGGAGCGGGCATGATTCCTTCTGTCTGGGCAAAGAGCTGCGCAGCCGAGAAGCAATCGTTTTGCATTACTGCTGTGGCTTCAATCAAGCCGTCATGGTACAGCTGGGAAAGCAAGGGGGATTCCCCGTGATATCTCAAACCGCCGGCATGAATTCCGGGGGGCACAAAATTATGGCCCAGGGTATACATCTTCAATAATGGGGTAAATCCAGCCACATCGCCCAGATCATAGGCAAAAACCCCTCGGGTTAAGGAAGGACAGGCGGCTGGTTCAACTGCTAACAGACGTACTTTCTTGCCTTTAAGTTTATCTGGTATAAATGGAAATGCTATCCCGGCGAAGTTGCTTCCGCCGCCGCAGCATCCTATTACTACATCAGGATAGTCATCTACCATCTCCATCTGCATTTTTACTTCCTGCCCGATTATAGACTGGTGCAGGCATACGTGATTTAAGACACTGCCCAGCGAGTATTTGGTATCATCTCTGCCGATTGCATCCTCTACTGCTTCGCTGATGGCAAGACCGAGGGTACCCGGAGTATCTGGATTCTCGGCAAGTGCTTTCCGTCCGCATTCGGTTAGCGGGCTAGGACTGGATACACAGGTAGCGCCGTACATCTCCATGAATATACGACGATAAGGCTTCTGATTATAGCTGACCCGAACCATGTATACCATGGCTTCTATATCGTACATTTTACAGGCCAGTGATAAAGCTGTTCCCCACTGCCCTGCTCCTGTTTCGGTGCTTATTCTCTTAATCCCCTGGATTTTATTGTAAAATACCTGGGGAATAGCAGAGTTCAATTTATGACTGCCTACCGGGCTGACCCCTTCATACTTAAAATAAATTTTGCAAGGGGTATCCAGGGCTTTTTCCAATCCGAAAGCCCGGAAAAGCGGAGAAGGTCTCCATTTTTTATATATTTCCCGTACTTCCTGGGGAATCTCAATATAACGTTCTAATGATACTTCCTGGGCTATCAATTCATTGGCAAATATCGGCGCCAAATCTGCTGGACCCAGGGGTTGTTTGGTTACGGGATTCAGTCCGGGGGCTAAAGGTGTGGGCATATCTGCCTGAACATTGTACCAAAACTTAGGTAATTTATCCTCCGGCAGAATAATCTTGGTGAGCTCATCTCTACTCATCTCAACTATCTCTCCTCTCGTCTAATAAAGTTTAAAATTTACTCGTACATTTTAGCATAAGAGTTTGCTTTTCACAAGCATTTGACTGCTATAAATAAATGATTTAAAATTACAATTAATAAAAAGGGGGGCTGGACCAATCCGGCTGAGAGTGGACGATAATGGTGTCCTTACCCTGGAACCTGATCTGGGTAATTCCAGCGTAGGAAGCATACTTGATTGTTACCTTAACTGCTTATTATCCATAGGGTTTAAGCAGTTATTTTTATTGAAGGGAGGTTTTTGAAATATCCATATGCAACGTAAGCCTGCAAATACTGCCTGTTGTTCCGGAAGAACAAATTTATGACGTAGTGGACCAGGTAATTGAGCTTATTAAGAATTCAGGAGTCAATTACCTGGTCGGTCCCATGGAAACCAGTATGGAGGGCGATCTGGAAAAGCTCCTGGCCCTGGTCATAAAAGCCCAGGATGTTTGTGTCCAGGCTGGATCAAAAAGGGTAATATCGATAGTAAAAATTGATTATAAGCCAGATGGAGTGAGTATGAATGAAAAGATCGACAAGTATAAAGTGTAGCTTGCTGCCTGGTTTCAGCCTGGTGCTGGTAATGGTCATATGGGAGGCGGCAGTACGCCTAAATGATATACCGCTCTGGCTGTTGCCTGCGCCTTCCAGGGTTATCAGCACTATAATCGAGATATGGCCCATGCTGGTCTTTCATTCAACTGCAACCTTATTGGAGACTGCCTATGGTTTTTTGCTTTCCATAGTATTGGCACTATTTATCGGTTTTTTTCTGGATCATGTTTCAGTACTCAAACAAGCGGTCAATCCACTCCTGGTGATCTCCCAGACTATACCCTTGATAGTTCTGGCGGTACTTATGCCCCTGTGGTTTGGCTGGGGTATGCTGCCCAAAGTATTGATCATAATGCTGGTATGCTTTTTCCCCATAACTATCAACCTGATGAAAGGACTGGATTCAGCAGATCCGGATCAGCTCAGTTTATTTCGTTCCATGGGAGCCGGCCGCTGGAAAACCTTCAGAATAGTGAAATTCCCTGCTGCTCTGCCGGCCTTTTTCTCGGGTCTTAAAATATCCGCTACCTACAGCATCATGGCGGCAGTTATCTCTGAATGGGTAGGGGCGCAGCGGGGTCTGGGCTATTTTATGACTATTCAGCAGAAGAATTTTGCCATTGATAAAGTTCTGGCGGCAGTGATTGTCATATGCATATTAAGCTTGATCCTGGTAAAACTGGTAGATGTAATAGAGTATGCGCT
>CAZBKS010000264.1:0-4016 GCA_964492475.1 uncultured Syntrophomonas sp.
AAAAGGGAATTTGTATGCTGCCTGCGCTGAGCAGGGCCTTATTTATAAATGGGATAGCAATAAACAAAAAATGCAGTACTTTGCAGGAGTAGAAGGAGAGAATAATTTTATTGATGGCCAGGCTGAGCGCTTTTTTGAACCGCTGAAAATTAAAGCTTTTGGAGACAGCATTTATGTGCTGGACCACGCCGTAATTCGTAGAATAGCACTGCTGGATGGGGAAAAATATGACGTAAAATCAGTGGCAGGTCAGGTTACGGAGCAAAAAGGCAGCGTATTCAGCACAATAGGCTATGAGATAATCTGGGATAGCAGCGGGGAGAGGGACTTTGCGGTAGACAAAAACGGCAGCCTTTATGTTAGTGATCCGGTTGCCAGCACCATTATAAAGATTGAATACAATTCTGACAACCAACAGATTCCTGCTTAGGATCGCCATAAGCAATGAATCAAAAAGCTAATTGATAACAATGTGAGGAACAAGTTTAAATGAAATCAAATCTTAAAGGAAATGTTCATAAGGGTGCAGTCTCCCTGGATGATAAAAACAACTACCTGTCCTGGATACTGGCAGTATTCCTGGTATTATCAGTACTGATTGATGGTTTTTTTGCCCCCGTGGAATACCTGCTGGCAGTAATCGTATTTATCGCAGCTGTCATTTTAGCTTGCCTGCGGCAAGGGCTGCAAAACGGCAAACATGTAATTGTGCTATGCAGCGCATTTATATTATTTGTGTTTCTGTCTGCCTGGATGGGGATTGACCGGGGCCAGGCCCTTTATGAAGCCTACAAATACCTGCTTTATATACTTATTTTCATAGCTGCTCTGCCTATGTCAGTCTCTGATATAGAACGCTTCTATCTGCTTATTTTTGCCACCGGGGTATTGTCAGCCCTGATTGGCCTGACCGCTATGGGTACTGATCTTTTTATTTCCCATGCCATGGGTGGACAAAGATTGCAGGGTACTTTCGCTTATGCCAATACTACTGCTATATATCTTTTGATTAATATCATGCTGGGTATTTACCTGGGCACTCAGGCCCGAGGTTACCGTCGAATGCTGTTTATTGCAGGGGCTTTCATTTGTGCAGTGACTCTGTTCCTTACCGGCTCCCGCACCGTTTGGCTCATGTGGCCCCTGGGGGTGCTGCTGTCCATTATAATGGCCCCAGATCAAGAACGTATTTACTGGGCGGGGATGGGAACCATCATAGGCCTGGGAGGAGTAGGAGCCGGATATGGCACCTATGTTTTGTACATTGGAGAAAAAATAGCTCTGGCCTATCTGCTTTTATTCGCAACCCTCTTGATAGTAACCGCTGCGGTTTATTTATTTCAGGATGTGGTACAGCAAAGGTTTAGTTCCAGGGTAAAACTGTTCTGGTTTAACATAGTAATTCTCATGCTGGGCCTAATGACAGGCATAATTCTTATGGGAACTGCAACCGGCAGGTCACTGGCCTGGAATGTATCTGAATTGCAGGGCCGTCTGATATATTATGCCGATGCCTGCTCGATTATCAAGGATCATCCCTGGCTGGGGGTAGGAGGCGGAGGATGGGCTTCCATCCAGTATTTGTATCAGACCGCCTATTACGATGTCAGCCTGGTGCATAACAGCATACTGCAGATAGCTCTGGACAGCGGAATCCCAGGATTATTGTTGTTTCTGGCTTTGCTGGTTCTGGTCATCGTCCATATTTGGCGTGGAAGGAATATACTGCTTCAGGGGGAGCAATACCATCTCTTGAATCCGGCCCTGCTGGGCGGGCTGCTGTTTTTCGGGCATTCGGTGGTAGACGTAGATATGGCTTTTCCCGGAGCCGCGGGAATATTTTTCTTCTTTTTAGCTGTTCCCTTCATCCTGCTGCCGGCAAGCTATAAGCCGGGAAATATAAGCCTGGATAAGGCTGGAGTTTTATTAAGCTCAGCAGGGAAATGGGTAGCCATATTTTTACTCAGCCTATTATTAATTGGGGCTGCTCTGTTATGGGAGGCTTCCTATTATGAACTTCGAGGCGACAAATCTGCACATGTTGGCAATACGATGCAGGCCATAAACTTCTATCAAAAATCTGTAGAAATCTTTCCCTTTATGGCCAGAACCTTTAACCAGATGGGTATGGCTCAAGAGCAAGCGGTCTTGACTTATGAACAGGAAGAGTTTCAGGATGTGGCTTATGATTCATATAGCAGGGCACATCGATTAAACCCTTACCAGCCGCGTTATCTGGAGAATCTGGCCTGCACCGGTCTCCTCCTGGGCAAGTACGATCAGAGTGTAGAATATTTTGAGGTATTATGCCATAACAACCCCATGGTTGTACGCAACTATGAGAATCTGGCCCATGCCCTGATAACAGCTGGAGAACGGCAGGGCGATGCCGGAAAGGAATACTACCATAAAGTTTTAGAGATACCGGCTATGATCGAGAATGCGCGGGCCAGGGTTTGTCCCCAGGGTTGGGAACTGAGGGATATTCCCCAGCTTGAGCTTACAATGCGTTTATCCTGGCAGATGGGACAGGCGGAATATCATCTGGGCCACCTGGAGCAGGCTCATGCTCTCTGGCGAAGCGCTGCGCAGGACCCGGAAATTCTTAGCGAGATGAGGAGGTGGGCTATAGATAATAAAGTTGATTTAAAATTATAAATCAATATTTATGGCCCAGTATATGGAATATTACAATTAATTTATCCAGCTCAGGCTTATTTGCTTCGTATTGTGGCTTAGCCTGAAACGTTATGACAAGGTCTGATCAATAATGATACGGGCTTATCAACAATTATCGAGAAGGAGGGTAATGGATTGAAAAAGACAATAATATGGTCCAGCTTTGCCATAGTCATGCTGGCTGCGCTCATGATATGTGCAACCAGGGGTGAAGCAGGAATATTGCAGTTAACTCAAAATACATCAGCTGATACCATTTACATGTATCCTGAACTGGAAGATAGCGGAAGAGTTGCCTGGGCAACGCAGAACGAAGTCTATATGAATGATGGACAGAAAACTCAAAAGATGAGTTCTGTGAAAAGTCCGGTTGGAGTAATAAACCTGCAAAACGGGAAATTAGCCTGGACTCAGGGTGATGCTGCAAGCGGTATTAAATTGTTCTTCAACAACGGACAGCAGACTCGCGAGATCAGGAGCAGCAATACCAGTATTAAAGGCCTGTATGGTGAAAATGATAAGCTGGCCTGGCTGGAGGTGGACAATAAAAATGATAATACTAAAGTCTGCTACTATGATGGGCAGCAGGTAAAGGAAATAGTCAACACCCAGGACTATGTCACTAATATATCCCTGGAACAGGGCAAATTGGCTTTTTTGCAGGGTAATTATAGTACCGGCTTTAAATTATATGTATATGACGGGCGGCAGGTCAGTCTAATAGCAGATAATGCGGGATTTGAGCTAAAAGCCGGCAATGGAAATATTATATGGACAGATATCCGTAACGCCAAATTATTCTATTACGATGGACAGCAAGCGAGGCAGATCGGCAGTGGTGAGAGAATATGGAACATCAGGATGGAAGGCGACCTTATCAGCTGGGCTCAAGCCGACAATAGCACCGTTAAAGTAATGCTTTATGATAATGGAAAAACGCGTGAAATAGCGGGTTACAGTGAAGCCGGTATTCGTGATATTGTAATGAATAATGGGAAAATTGCCTGGACGGTAATAAGTAATGGAGTTGAAGAGCTATACTTGTATAATGGTAATCAGATAACAGAAATTACCAGTAATAGTACGGGAAGCATCCTGTATGTCCATCTTGAAGACGGGCAGCTTGCCTGGACGCAGAACAGCGGCAATATTGAAAAACTCTTTTTTTACGATAGCCAACAATTAGTCATCCAGCCATTGGCATCAGCGACAGATATTGGCCTGCTGGGCATGAACAACGGGCAAATTGTCTGGAGACAAAGTGACGGGGCAAAGCTGGACAAAGTCTGTCTGTTTGATGGTCAGCAAACAACAACTGTGGCTGACTATGGAAACGG
>CAZBKS010000265.1:0-4008 GCA_964492475.1 uncultured Syntrophomonas sp.
TCACCGTTTTTTCCAATACTTTTGACATTAGTTCCATCTCCTTTCTGACGTGCTTAAACTACGTGCATGTTATTACTTTCACATGATTGGTTATGTCGAATTACATCTTTGTTTGTCTATATTTAATGCAAGTAATATGCCAACCGGGATAAAAGTTATTTTTTTATTATTAAATTAAATAAACGCCCCAATTTGAAGGGCGTTTATTTTGATTTAATTTGTAATATGGTAGTCTGCGTAATGTCACAAAACTGTGCCAAAACCGTAACGCATATTGTTTGCATTGTAATAGAGTTACAATTTTGCAACACTATCTTTAGTTATGGATGTTTAACGTCTTCATCTTTCTATACAGTGTATTGCGTGAGATATTTAGCTCAATGGATGCCTGGGTTACATTGCCACCGTGCATATTCAGCGCCCTGATTATACGTTCCTTCTCATGTTCCAGCGCATATATTTTTCGTGCATTACGGTTGGACAGCATGGGAGTAGAGTTTGTATCTCCAGGTGAGCTTTCTATTACAATTCCTGAATAGCCGATTGCCGCACCGGCAATTTCCAGAGGAAGATGATCTATAGTAATCTGTTCTTCTTCGGCCACTAAAAGGATTCTTTCCACTACGTTTTGAAGTTCGCGGACATTGCCAGGCCAATCGTAGTTTTCCAGACATTTTATTACTGCCGGATCGATCCTGGTGATATGACGGTTAAATTTGGGAGCCATATGTTTCAAAAAATGGCGGAAAAGAAGTTCAATATCTTTACGTCTTTCACGTAGTGGAGAAATAAAGATATTAATGACATTGAGCCGGTAGTAAAGATCAGCTCTGAATCTTCCCTGTTCAACCAGAGACAGCAGATCTTGATTGGTGGCTGCGATTATTCTCGCGTCAACCTTTATCAGGGTATTGCTACCTATCCTTAATATTGCCTTCTCCTGAATAGCGCGCAGTAAGGTAGCCTGCTGCTCCAGGGGCATATCACCGATCTCATCCAATAAGAGGGTTCCCCCGTTGGCGAATTCAAATTTTCCTGGTCTTCCCCCGCGTTTAGCTCCAGTGAAAGCACCTTCCGCATAGCCAAATAATTCACTGCTTATTAGTTCCCTGGGTAGGGCCGCACAATTCAGAGCTACAAAAGGACCATTCTTGCGCAAACTGTAATTGTGAATAGCCTGGGCAAAAATTTCTTTGCCAGTTCCGCTTTCTGCCTGAAGAAGAACATTGGAATCGTTGGTCCCAGCCATCATACCGAGTTTAATCGATTTTTTCAGCTGTTTGTCTTCTCCAATTATGCAGTCAAAGGTAAAAGTGGCCTGAGCACCGGTTAGAGTGTTTACCAACTGATGCACCTGCTCTATTGGCCTCAGAATAATAGTGACACCGCTGACCTGGTTGAATTCATCGAATATCGGTTTGCCTGAAGCAGTAGCATGAATCTGCCGGTGTTTAGCATCCAGCAGAATTTCCTTGTCATAAAAGGGCTGCCCGGTTTGCAGAAGTTTAAGGGTATAAGGTGCTTTCCCGCTAAAAAGGTCAACCACGTGGATACCTATAAGTGCCTCATCTGCATAGCCCGTAATGTTTCGGGCAGCGGGATTGCACTGCGATACCCTCCCCTGAACATCAAGTACTATTACGCCATCGGACATGGTATCGAATACATTGCTCAATTCATTATGGATGTTTCTTAAGGCCTGCTGTTCTATCTGCAGTTCCTTTTCCTGATAAAGGTGACAATTTTGCGCCTTGTTCAAACCGTTAAATACTGCTAATGCCATTTGATAACAGGAATTATAACCACAGGCGGCACAATTCCTGAAGTCCTTTTCTTCCAACTTGTGCATTTCAATATATATCTTTTGCAGCTCACTTTCGGTGGGAATTTTTAACTGATTCTGCTGCGAAATATTTCGATAGCATTGATATTTAAAATCCAATTTATTAGTGATATCAGCTAGAAAATTTATCAACTGTTGCTTAGACTTTTCATCGGCCGTTTCTATTTCCGCCCGCCTGCTTACCGAGTATTCGACTTTAGCCAGTGATTTGTTGATACAACCAGGTCCAATATTGCATCCGTTTTCACAGCTAAGGATATCTACGATTAAAGGCAGGTGCGAACTGTCCGTCTGAATACAGTTTTCCAGTTGAACCAGGTAATCATCGTAAATAGCCGCTCCTCCAATTTTTGCGATGCTGCTGGCAGGCGTCTCGGGATAGTGGTACAGGTAGGATTCTTTCAAGCCGCCTGGTGCAGAGAATTTTGTAGCTATTCCAGCCGGAACTATATTGTCAAAATGACCATTCTCCAGTGAATCCAGATCGATATTATTATCCTGCAAGATTTTTGAGATGGACTGGTAGATAACATTATATTTAATTAACCCACTGTCCTGGAATTCCCTTCGTTTAGCCAGACAGGGAGATATAAAAGCCAGTTCAGCATCAGGATGCAGTGATTTAACATAAACGGCCAGGTTGTGAACCGGGCTGCCTACTGGGGCCAGGTATTCTATTAAATGAGGATGATGGAGCTCGATATATTTGACTACTGCCGGGCAGGGTTGTGCTATTACTGGTGTTTTTGCCTGCTTATTCTGTATCGCATCATGATAGCAGGCTATAGTTATTTCTGCGCCCAGGGATACGTCATATACCTCCTTAACTCCCAGTTGCTTCAAAGCGGTAATTAGTCTGGGCAGGTTAAAATTGCCCTGAGCCGAAGGGGCTAAGAGGGCTATTATATTATGCCCGGGTAAATCGGCTGCGAATTGTGGAGCATCATCGATGGCAAAGCGAGCACTCTTTTCAATAACGCCTCCATGGCTTTTAATACATGCTTCAATACATCGCCCGCAGCCGATGCATAGATTGTTATTGAATTTTACGACAGTCCCGCTTCCATCACTGCAGATTTTGACCGGACATACGGCTATGCACTGATGGCAATTAGTGCAGTTTTCTTCTCTGATTCCAATTACTTCAATTAAATTGCACATACTCTCCCTCAAATCTAGATAAGCTTCATTTTACCCATCAAATACCGTAATGTTAGAATATTCGACAATATCTATTAAAATAATAACATAATATAGGGTATATGATTAGATAGTATTCATGCTGAAAGAGCAGTAAATATTACTATATATAAGACATGATGGGAGTTCAGGGGGGGAAGGTTGCCGGGAAGATGTGCTTGTTGTCCAATTTTGAAACAGGTGTTAATAAGCCCTGACAAGCTCTAATTAAACAGCCTGCCGCAAGTAAGTAAAAACATCAATCCTGTCCTCCTGATACGCCGGAGGCATGCAGGCTCATTAGTTGGGATACCAGCATACCGGTCAGCATCAGAAGGCAGCCGAGAATTTCCGGGCCGCCAATTCTCTCGCCGAGGAGCAGGTAGCCACCAATTACTGCAAACACCGTTTCCAGGCTGAGAATGATGGCACAATGGGCGGGGGGAGAATGTTTCTGTCCTACGACCTGGAGTGTATAGGCAATACCTACTGAGCAAAGCCCACCATATAGAATTGGCACCGCCGCTGCCCTAATGCTGTTAATCGCTATGGTCTCGAAAATCAATGCTGTCACGAGGCTGAGCAGGGAACAAGTTATAAACTGAAAACAGGACAACTTCAATACGTCCACCCGGCAGGAAAAATGACCGATGATTAAGATGTGAAAGGACCAAAAGAACGCCCCGATGAGTTCCAGCAAGTCCCCGAACTGGATAGATGCCGACTCCTTGATGCATAGGAAATAGAGTCCCACGACGGCCAGCATACATCCCAGCCAGGTCCCTTTGCTTACCGATTGCCCCAGGAATATCCCTATCAATGGCACCAGCACTATGTAAAGACAGGTGACAAAAGCTGCCTTGCCTGCGGTGGTATACATAAGTCCTATCTGCTGCAGAGAAGCTGCGATGAAAAGTACTGTGCCAGCCAGAAGTGCAGGAAACACCGCACTCTTCGAGCCTACTCGTGAAGTGTTCGTATCAACC
>CAZBKS010000266.1:0-1558 GCA_964492475.1 uncultured Syntrophomonas sp.
ATTGACATTTCTGATATTATCATGTGCCTTAAATGGCTTTTCTGATACATTGTATTCGTTTATATTTCCTATAGTGTTTTTTTAAGGGGGAAGCGGTTCAATATGGCATCGGAGAGTGCAATTCAATTTATGAAACCAAGAGGGAGGCAGCCGGTACCGCTGATCGGCAGAGAGCAGGAGCTTTCAGCGCTTAAGGAGCGGCTGATGCGGGAAGACGTTCATTTACTCTCGCTTATAGGGGCTGCCGGTGTGGGTAAGACCCGTCTGGCCCAGGCAGCCATGAACCAGATGCGGCATTTATTCCTTCAGACCATTTGGGTGGATCTGGCGCCGATTAGCGATCCGGCACAGGTGCTTCCTACCATTGCCCACAGCTGTGGTGTTCAAGATGGACTTCCAGGCATACTGCATCAGCGCCTGACTTAGGCTATCGGCGCGCGTCGTCTGCTGCTTATACTGGATAATTGCGAACACCTGCTTACAGCCATGCGTGAGTTGAGTTCCCTGATAGAGCTATGCCCCAACCTGAAAATCCTTGCTACCAGTCGGGCAATGCTGCTCCTGAAATGGGAATGGGTTTTCGAGGTTCCTTTGCTTTCAGTGCCGGAGTCGAATGGACAAACAACCCGGAAAAACTGAGGGAGGTGCCGTCGGTCGCTCTTTTCCTGATGCATGTCCGCAATCATATTGAAGATTTTGAATTAAATAAGGAAAATGCCCCGCTAATATCCCAGCTCTGTATTCGCCTGGATGGTCTGCCGTTGGCCATCGAACTGGCGGCTGCCGGCATCGGCGAGCCGAACAGGCTCCGAGACAGCTTGGCATGGCTGAACAGGTGGCTGGATGGGGCAGAAGGGTATGAAGAGGATTTTGCTGATATCCCACAACGGCATCGGTCTCTTAAGGCATCGATGGAATGGAGCTTTACTCTGCTGACAGAAAACGAACGGGAGCTTTTATGGAGGCTTTCCGTGTTCCCCGGTTATTGGACACTGCAGCAGGCGGTGGGGATCTGTTCTGGTGAAGGGATTGATCATAGCCAGATTCTGCCCCTTCTGGACCGGCTGGTCTCCTGTTCGCTGGTGGTCGAAAATACGGATATGGCTGCAGGCAGGCGTTACCGGCTGCTGGAGACCATCCGGGAATATGCCTTGGAGGCTCTTCGCAGCACGGGCCGAGAGGGGGAAATAAGACTGAAGCACAGGGATTGGTTCTTGGCTTGGGCTGAGCAGAACGAGCCCTTATTCTGGGGAGGCAGACAATTGGAATGGATTTCCGCAATTGAATCGAATTTTGATAATTTCCGGACGGCTCTGGAATGGAGCATTGAAACCGATGATGAATCTGAGCAGGGGCTTCGGCTCTGGGGTTCATTAGGCAGGTATTTTGACATACGTGGACGTTTGGCCTATGCAAGCATCGCTGCGGACAAACTTCTGCAAACGGATTCATCTAATTTAGGTTTGCGTTCACGGGTCATGGCTCCGTATAGCATTTTTGCACGGGCGATGGGAAACTTTGATAAAGCCCGGAAGCTTGCAGAGGAATGCTTTCTGGC
>CAZBKS010000266.1:1568-4007 GCA_964492475.1 uncultured Syntrophomonas sp.
CAATAGACAATTTTGACAGAGTTCTTGCATTGATAACAATCGGAACGTTGATTCAGATCGAAGGAGACCTGAAACAATCGGAAAATAAGTTTATGGAAGCGGTATCATTGGCAAGAACGGCCTATGACAGAGAACCTATGGCTCTGAATTGTGCTTTATTATATCAAGGGTTGTTTTATTGCCTGATCGGAAAAACCGATACTGCACTTCCGATCCTTCAAGAAAACATATCCATTTCCGACAAGCTCGGTGACAGGGTATTTTGTGCGACAACGTTGGGAGTTTTGGGGCGTGCCTATATTGCTCAGGGTGAAATCAGAATGGCAAAGGAAGCCCTTGAGAAAAGCATTGAGCATTGCAGAACATCCGGTCATTACGAGATGATCACCTTTGATATAGATTTCTTGGGATATATTGCCTGGATGGAAAGCCACAGGGAGCGTGCTGTTCGTTTGTTTGGTGCTGCAATCGCGCTACGCAACCGCTTAGGGATTATAGCCTGGCTCCCGGATACCCAGTACGAATTGGTCATACAGACTGCAGAACGGGAAATACAGGCCGCATCCCAGGAGTTCAATTCTACTTTTTCGATTGAAGAAATCCTTTCTATGGCTATGGGAAACCAAAAATTTGATGGAAAAAGGAGCTCCTTCATCTTAGCGGCTGCTACCCACGGGGATCTCACCCTCCGTGAGATTGAGATAGCGAAAATGATTACCCATGGCCTCGGCAATGCTCAAATTGCGAAAGAACTTTACATATCAAAGCGGACGGTCGACGCTCATGTGCGTAATATCCTCAGCAAGCTGCAGCTTCATACAAGAGCACAGATATCGGCTTGGGCCACTGAAAGAGCAAAACAATCTTAGGAATCGTCAGGCATTCTCCAGAGGAACTTAAACGTTTGAGGGATCATCTTGAAAATCTTAAAAGACTCGGTATTGAGGTGATTAATGACACTCCGGAGGTATGGCTGAGCAACTGGCGTATGGTGATCTGCCGGCACAGCAGTTTGTTATTATATTCAAGGATGGTACAAAAGTAACCGCAAACTTTAAGTTTGTTAAATAATATGAGTTCTTAAACTTAAAAACTCTTGCACTATATAAATATCAATCGAAAACAACAGCCCTTGCTCAATTAAGCAGGGGTTGTTTTTCCAGGCCTAAGAACCTCAACCCTACTTCGTCAGATAGACTGATAAATATGTAAAGAATAATTCATTGATGACATAGTCGTATCGCGATATAATATGACTATTAATACGTATAATGAAGAGGTGAGCCAATGGAAGAGGAAATTAGACCATCAGCAGATTTAAGAAATCATTATAACGAAATATCAAAACAGTGCAAAGAAACAAGGAATGCGGTTATTATTACCGTAAATGGACGAGGTGATACAGCAGTACTTGGATTGCAGGATTACTACCAGATGAAATCTGAACTAGAACTTTTGAGAACACTTGCAGAAGCTGATGATGATGTGAAATATGGGCGATTGGCACCAATGAGGGATTCGTTTGACGAGCTTCGTGCATCTTTACTGGAAAGGAAGAATGGATGAAGTATAAAATTCTGAGAACGGATAAGGCAGAGGAGCAGCTTCGTGAAATTATATTCTATATAGCAGATGATTCCGGTGATGTTGATATCGCCCTGGGATATCTGGATAAAATCGAAACCGCAATCAATCGCTTACAAGAGTTCCCAGAGTCAGGAAGCATACCAAGATACTCAATTTTGAAAAAGCAGGGTTATAGAGTAATAATTGTTGAAAGGCATCTCGTATTTTATAAATTTATTGAGGAAGAAAAAACCGTTATCATTTACGCTATTGTGGATGGCAGAAGAGAATATCGTAATTTAATATAAAATGTTAATTGTATGGAATGTGAAAGGAGGTTGTTTTATGGATACTTTAAGTAGTATGAATAAAGCTTTGGCGTACATCGAAGAGCACTTAACCGAAGACATGGATTATAAAACAGCCAACAAAAAGAACGTCCCCTTGTTGGGAGACACTTATTTCCAAAGTCGCATTCTGAATACCAGAACAACATAAAACTGAAAATATTTTTAAGTTATGGTTTACTAATGGTAACATGTTACGTAATATATAAATGTAACATGTTACCATTAGTATTTTGGAGGGTTATAAAATGGATGAACTGGAACAAAGGGCTTACATCTTTGCAGTGATTTTTACATTAGCCAATAAACTGCAAGTGCTTGGGGACGATTTTGACAAGAACATTACGATCAAACAATGGCTTTTTATGGTGTATGTTTCCAAATTAAGCGAGCCGCCGACGGTAACCGAAGTGGCAAATTTTATTGGGTATTCCCGTCAAAACGCCAAACGGATTGCAGATTCTCTGCAGGAAAGAGGATACGTCACAATTATTAAGGATAAAAATGATGCCCGGGCGTTACGTAT
>CAZBKS010000267.1:0-4003 GCA_964492475.1 uncultured Syntrophomonas sp.
GGCTTCTTTACCCCATATACAACTACCTGCCGAAATTCCTGGTATTCGGGTTCCGGATATTTGCATATCCTTACGTCCGAGAAGTTTTCAAGAATCACCTTCAGTACATCCGGGCCCCGGTGGTCAAATAGCGAAGTCGGCACGATGTAGCACAATACACCCTTTGGTGCGATATATTGTATCACCCGGCCAAGGAAAACTTCTTCATACCTATGGACGCCCCCAGCAACCCAATCATACGGTGGATTGACAAAGGCAAAACCAAAAACCCGATTTGAGATAATCGAGTTCTCGAATGGCCCTGCAAGCACCTGTACGAAGGCTTTCTTCTTGGCTTCCAACGCTCTGCCTGTATGCAGTTCCATACCGAATAAGAAATTACCATCTGAACAAATATCCAGCAAGGCATCCCCGGGGCCGCAACAAGGGTCTAAACAAGTAGTGCCTTTCAAGGGAAAATCAAGATATGTCTTAATTATCCCTCTAATGCGGCCTTGGGTCGGGATATACTGCAGATTCGCTTGCGATGCAAGTCTAGCCATCCAAACACCCCCTTAATTCTTTAAAAAGGCTTTTGATGATCTCAAGAAACGGTATTAATTTTTTTCGTTCCTTGTCGTAATCACTTTGGGATGGCCATCCCGTTTTCTGGTCAATTACTGGTTGTAGTTTTATAACGGGATTGACTGCCAGCGTTGTCCCCTGGCACCTGAAGCCATGCAACAGCATAGCCAACTCTGGACTTTTTCCCCATGCTTTCCATAGCATTAAGCCATACAAGCCTGATTCTTTTAGATTTGACAGGTCTGGCCGGGGATCAACAAACTTTGTTTTTCCGTCCTTCTTTATAAAAAAGTCCGGCATTTTCAATGGTATCCACTCCTTCCCCACGTATATCGCGGGATGTATTTTGAGTAAAAACCCAATAAAAAAAGCCCCCATTTCTGAGGGCTTCTCCTATAAGGCTTACTTATATATGTCTTTATACTCGATTTGTACAGGCACGTTGATTAGCTCAGCTATGCGTTTACCAAGACCATCGTAGACGGTATATACATAGTCTATATGATCTTCCCACGTCATACTATTATCGCAAATTAAGTCAATGATACGACCGTCAGGGGCTTTCGTGCCCACAATGTAATGTGTACCAAAACCTTTTGAGGTTACGCATCTTATTGATATGATTTCAGGTGCCACGTTATTCCTCTCCTTCCTATAATTTCGTCACTAATAAGACGTTTTAGCCTGGCTTTCGGTGACATTATGAATGGAAAGGACAAAGAAATTAATCCATTTTGAACTGCATGGTCCCTGTGCCGTTCATTTCTACATCGACTGTTTTCCGCTTTACGTTAATATCAGGTCTTATGAAAGGCCTCAAAAAGAAATTAACGATATTTGCAAACTTCCTTAAATTTTTGACCGCTTTCAAATCTGCCTCGGTCAAGAGGTTTGTTCCGCACTCTGGACAAGGTCTATTCAACCAAACTTTATAATCCTCGTAGACTACGGAATCATCTTTGAAATCACAGTCGGGATTATCGCATTTAATGCCTTCAATTTTTAATGCTACCGGCTGCATTTTACCCCTCCTTATGTATCTCTCGTATCCTTTGGGCTAAAGCCCATGATCTGGCGCCGATATTGTTGAGCGAACTACGGTGTTCTTCGTGCCATCTATCTCGCCATTCCTTTTTGCTTTCGTTACTTTCAAGTTGTATAAAATTCTGTTTGTATATTTCTCGTTTTTGCGAGTTGCCGATTACAACACCATCCAGGCATTCAGCTATTTGTCTCCAACCTTGGTTAGTGATCTGGTCCATATAATCCGATAAACCCATATCGAATTGTTGACAAAACCATTCGTCACAGCCTCCAAAAAGGAATATAGGCATTTCGAGATTGCCATCAACCTGTTGAATGGCATATTGACCTTCACCCAGCAATAATGCAGCGATACAAGCTGTTCCAAAATCCTTTGATTCCAAGGTGTATGTATCACTAAAATTGATGATTTCAAATATCATGACACACACTCCTTCAAGCCGGCCGAATTATAGCAATCGGTGCAAACAGGAATATACTTTTCCGTATCCCCAATGTCTATATATTGGCTATCAGGGTTGAGTTTTTGAGTGAATATAGCTTCTTTTCCACAAGAGCAGATAGCAGTTAGTTTAGTGACGCTGTCCGCTATTGCCATCAACTTATCCATCGAGCCAAACGGCTGTCTGCGATAATCCATATCCAGTCCACTGATGATTACGATTCTACCGTGGTCTCTCATGTTTTGACTAATCGGAATTATCTCTGGCCCGAATAATTGCCCCTCATCCAATAAAACAACTTTTGTGGTCGGTTTTACAGGATAAAGACTTGCTACTTTGATTGGATTTAAGTTCACTTCGCCCCTGATGGTCTTAATGGTTGTGGATTGGTTGCGAGTGTCTACCGCAGGTTTTATTGCAGTATAACTGCACCCTGCCAGGATATACCTTTCCAGCCTACGCAGCAATTCCGTGGTTTTTCCAGAAAACATCGGGCCTGTGATTATTTCAATTTTTCCCAATTAATAAACCTCCTTTCCTTGCGTGGTTCGCAAGATCTTATTTTAAATTTCTCGTTAAAAAAGCCGCTCATTTGAGCGGCATATTGCGTATCGTATTTTTATTGAAATGTGTATTATCAATACCAATTTCCCTTTCGCACGATCCACACCGGGAACCATCCAGGCTTTGTTTGACCGCACTTCTCGCCGTACTGATATTGGGGCGGGGTTTTACCCTCTTTTACAAAGTAACCGCCCTGCGGTTCGCCGTCACCATTCTCCCAATCCGTGCGCACTTGGTATTTACACCAGCCTTCTTCAACGTCCTCAACTGCAATATATTCGCCTTTGCCATACACTGGATTCATGCACTCCGGGTCTAAATTGTCGTTCTGTACTATCCAGCCTGGTATGTCCTCGCGGTTGGAACATTGGTCTTTTGCTATGATATAGGCCTCGCCGTCACAATCAAAGTCCCATGAATTCCATGCGAATTTACGTTGTTGCATGTTTTCCATCTCCTTTTTCGCAGTTTTAACATCCCCCGCCCCGAAGGGCGGGATTTTTCAAAACAAACATCCTTGCTCTGCAACCATAAGTTTTGATGCCTCTTGAGCTGGCTTGAAAAGGCTTTTAAACTCAAATTCTTTGTACTTCCTGTTTAGAGCAATATCATTTATCACAAGCCTCAGTTCATCCAGGGTGACTTCAAGATTTTTACATCTGATTGTAGCAAGGTTCTTGCTCATAAATGCACTTTCCTTACCTTCTTTTAAAGCTTTTACAGGAGATCGTACGCCCAATGCTTTACAGTTTTCCTTAAAATCTTTTTCATCATCCTCCAAGGCTTCATAAATCATTTCAATGGTTCCGAATTCCTGTAATAAAGGGATACAGGCTTTCTCACCTACTCCTTTAACTCCCGGAATATTGTCGCTGGTATCACCTTCTAATGCTTTCTTATCTATAATCTGAATCGGGTCCAAGCCATAGACTTCTTTCACGTAATAAGGAGTAAACTCAAAAACATTGTCGGGTATCCCAGAGACGTTATATTCATTTTTAAGTTCATCTGCTTTTCCGGTATTCAGCCATAATCGGGTATAATCACTCACCAGCTGTAAGCAGTCCTGGTCTTTGGTGTAGATATAGGTCGGTAGCTGCTGTTCAAATTGCTTTGCTAGTGAACCTATAAGATCGTCTGCCTCTAAATCGGCATCCATAAATTGCTGTATATTAGCTTCTTCCAGGATTTCTTGCATCAGTATAAATTGTGATTTTAACTCGGGGACGGTTTCGGCCCGGTTGCCTTTGTATTCGGGATATATCCTTCTGCGAAATGTGTCCCTAGTTATGTCCCATGCTACTGCTAAATGACTTGGTTTTTGGCCGTTCAGTAGCTTTGTTAGGCTTTTCATAGCTGCATATACGCCATTAACGCAAATGCCGGTA
>CAZBKS010000268.1:0-4002 GCA_964492475.1 uncultured Syntrophomonas sp.
ATAAATACAAAACCACTGCCTTGATGTACGCGGTAAGGGGTAATCCGGAAATTGTTCAATTACTGCTTAAAGCCGGGGCCGACGTGAACAGACAAGATCTATTTCAAAACACAGTCCTTATAGAAGCAGTTGCCGGTAAAGCTAACCAGATCACTCTGCAGCAGCTTATCCAGGCTGGAGTAAATATTAACGCCAGAAATGCATTAGGCAGGACGGCCTTAATCGAAGCTGTCTTATGCCGCAACGAAATGGCCGTTCGGATATTAGTTTATGCCGGAGCAGATATTTGGATTAAAGATGAGTACCAGGAAAGCGCTACAACGAAGGCTATTCAAAATCAACAGACCAAGGCGTTGAAGATTCTCCTTAACGCTGCGTTTGATACAGTCATTCGCAAAAATCAACTAGCATAAAGGAGTGCCGGTTAATTCCGGCATCTAATCTTATAAAAGGAAGGAAGGTTTTAAAATGCAAGAAATCTTTGTAAAGACTTATAGTGAAGAAAACCAAACT
Source organism: uncultured Syntrophomonas sp. (assembly GCA_964492475.1). Lineage (GTDB taxonomy): Bacteria > Bacillota > Syntrophomonadia > Syntrophomonadales > Syntrophomonadaceae > JAAYJK01. Next base: position 514 of record CAZBKS010000268.1, read on the forward strand.
GAACAAAAAATCAAGGTTGGCACAGTCAACTTTGCTGGACATAGCGGAGATCCGGAAGAAATAAATATCCCTTTAATCCAGCATTCAGAAGAAATGGATGCAGATATATATGTTAGCGGTTTTCAAAACTTAGACTGGGATAAAGCCCTGATATTATTGGAGGTAGTTACTCCAGAACGCAACTACTTCTATGAATACGACTTTTCTCAAAAGGAAAACGAAATAGTCTTAGAAGAAGTTCCAATTAACATTAAAAATGTTTATGAAGGGTTCCAGGATAAAGTAAGGAAAGAGCTTTACAAGCCTTACCGAAAAAGAAAGCCGGCAACTAAAGTTTTCGTATCTGCTCCCACCAAAATAATCAAAGGCGAATGTGCAGGCATAAAAGGGCAATTAGTATATGCAAACAGCAAAACACGGCAAGTTGAGATAATGGTTGATCCCGACACCACAATCACTACCAAATGGGACAATATTACGCAGGAAGGGTGTTAGTAGTGAAAGTTACGAACTACACAAAGGCATTAACCGTTTATCAGCCTTGGGCCTCACTTATCAAATACAATCATAAAAAGAATGAGACCCGCAGCTGGCGCACAAAATACCGTGGATCTTTGGCGATCCATGCAGCAATGGGTATGCCAAAAGAAGCTAAAGCATTTTGCCCTGAAGTCGCAAAAATTCTAGGAGTTAGCCCTTATAATGGATCATATTGGTACTACCTGGAGAAGCACTCAGATATCTTTGGTGGTTTTGGTTTTGTTCTAGCCACCTGCAACTTAGTTGATTGCGTTCAAGTGGTCGATGAAGAACCGGGAGTTTATGCGCTGCTAGAAAACGGTAAATATGTAGATGGTCCCGAACTTTTGTTTGGAGATTATAGGCTCGGCAGATATATCTGGATTCTAGATAATATCGAAAAACTTCCAGAACCAGTAGCTGTCAAAGGCAAACAAGGTCTTTGGAACTGGCATATGGGCAGTGTTTAAAGGGGTGGTTTTATGAAACTTGTCATCCCAGGCCGGCTCCCCGGTCTTAATGATATGATTGATACAGCCAGAGTTAGTCGATATGAATCGGCGAAAATGAAACAAACATATACCGATTTGGTGGCTTGGTGCGCAAAAAGTGCCAGGCTACCTCACGTTGCCAGAGCCGATTTTATAATTACATGGTATGAAAAAGACAAAAAAAGGGACAAAGACAATGTTATTGCTGGCCAGAAATTTTTATTTGATGGGCTGGTTAAAGCTGGAATATTTAAAAACGATGGCTGGGCACAAATAGGGGATATCACCCATAGATTCAGAGTTGATCGGGATAATCCTAGAATAGAAATTGAAATTATGGAAATCAAAGCGAGTTAAGGAGGAATTTTCATGAAAGAATATATCGTATGGTACACCCAAAACGGAACGCCTGATTATGCCATAGTTAGGGCAGAAAATAGAAATATTGCAGCAAGTATGCTAAAAGGAGTTTTGCCCAGTTGTCTAATTGGAGCAATACACCAGAAAATCTGATAGCATTAATAATCCAAGAACTCAGCGACCTCTCGGGGTCGCTTTTTTATTTGGAAAATTCAAATAAGATCCTTCGCATATACGAAGGGAAAGGAGCGATTTATGAGTAAAGCAGCAGTTTTAAGAGAACAGTTATCCCTGTTTGATCAAGCCTACGAGCAAGGGGATCCTTTAATTTCGGATACAGAATATGAACAAAAGTATTCTCAGTTAAAAAAATTAGAGGAAGTTGAAGGTGTGCCAGTAAATTCACCAACACAGACAATTCCCTATATTAAGGTTGAGGGATTGGAAACAGTCAAACACCCAAAACCCATGTTGTCACTGGATAAGGTAAATGACTTTGTAGCCCTCAGAAAGTGGTTTGTACCGAGTCAACAAGTCTTAATCCAGCCGAAGTTAGACGGATTAACAGTTGTACTCAAATACGAGAATGGAGAACTGGCAGACGCAGTTTTAAGAGGCGATGGATATGAAGGAGAAAGGATATTGCATACCGTTAAAACGATACAAAGCCTTCCTCAAAAAATATCCTACCAAGAAAAACTTGAAGCCAGAGGGGAAATTTACATCCCATTTAAAGTATTTGAAGAAATTAACAATGGTGAGTATGCTAATCCCCGATCAATGGCAGCTGGTACAGTAAGATTACTCGATGCTAATATAGCGGCCAAAAGAAAACTTGATATTAAAATCTTTGACTTGGTTTCATCAAATGAGGAATTTACAACCGATTTTGAACAGTTAATGTTTTTATTTAATATCGGTTTGCCAGTAGTAGAGACCAAAGTCAAAGAAAACCTGGAAAAAATCATAAGTTATTGCGGTCACTATGAGCGAGAAATCCGCAAGACCCTGCCATATCCCATAGATGGGTTGGTATTAAAAATCAATGATCTGGCAATGCGAGAAAAAATGGGCGAAACCAGTAAAACCCCTAAGTGGGCGATAGCGTTTAAATTCGAGAGTGAAGAAGAATTTACCACTCTGGGATGTGTCCAATGGCAGGTTGGGAAAACCGGGCAAGTTACTCCGGTGGCAATATTTGACCCGATTAAAATTGATGGCGTGACCATAAACAAAGCCACCCTGCACAACTTCGGTTTTATTCAGGAGCAAAATCTCAAACTAGGTAGCCGTATAGTGGTAGCTCGGGCTAATGATGTGATCCCGAAAGTAGTCAAAGCAGTAAGTGAAGGAACTACCGAAATAACCCTACCCAAGAACTGCCCAATATGTGGAGCAGCAGTAAAACTTAACGGAGCCAACGCCTATTGTACCGGCATTAATTGTCCTGGTCAGCTAAAGGAAAAACTGATCCACTTTTGTTCCCGTGATGCCATGGATATAAAAGGGATGGGCGAAGAAACCATAAAAACCCTTTTTAATCTGCATTACATAAAGACTCCGGCAGACATTTATACCCTGCACCAGATAGCTGACAAAGTAAAATCTCTGGATGGCTATGGTGATAGAAAAGTGCGGGCTATGCTGGACGGGATAGAAGAAAGCAAGAACCAGCCGTTTCAGAAAGCGTTATATGCGATCAATGTTCCCTATCTGGGTAGAACTAATGCAAAGGCCCTGGTCAAAGAATTTAGAAACATCGATTCTTTGATGGCAGCTTCAGCTGAACGGCTCAGAGAGGTTGAAGGGATAGGCAATATTACGGCCGAAACAATAGCGGAGTTTTTTAAAGACGAAAACAATATTAAACTGATCAACGAGTTAAAAGCTCATGGTCTGTGTTTCGTCAGCGAAGAACCGCAAGAATCATCCGAGACAGCCCTGAAAGATATGGTCTTTGTAATTTCCGGAACCCTGTCTAAGCCGAGACAATTCTTTGAGGATGTCATAGCTGGTAAGGGTGGAAAAACAACCGGCAGCGTAAGTAAAAAGACCAATTATTTGATTCTGGGTCCGGATAAAAGCGGTACGGCCAAACACAAACAGGCTGAGAAGTTGG
>CAZBKS010000269.1:0-3988 GCA_964492475.1 uncultured Syntrophomonas sp.
GTTGTCCTGGTCATCGGCCCAAGGCAGTAAAACACGGGGATCTTCCATGGCTTTCTCCAGCTTTTGCCGCAAGGGCTGCCCAAACAGCCAGTAGTTGACGAGCAGCCGGTATTGATAGAATTGCCAGTGACTAAATACATGATCCGCCAGCCATTCTTCCGCCCGGGTATCAGCTGGTTTTAGCGGTTCAATGCCCAGGCCTCGCATTTCCTGTTCATTGAGGCTATTATTAAAATATAGCACCGCTTGATGTTCCAGAGCCTCTTCTCTACTGAACCAGCCCAGGTTGATATCATATATGAAGAGGTCAGCCCCGGTTTCTTCCAGAGCATTTAGCAAAAAATAGACTTCCGCCGGTTATGCTCCCGCCATTCCCATATTGAAAACCTTGATCTGCTTATCCGGACCGAGCTGCTTCAATTCTTCCGATATGTAAATGGGAAGAGTATCATTATCTGCAACATCATCACCGTGTACTACCGAGTCACCCAGAACTACAACCTTGAACCCCTGGGCTTTTTTAATCTGTTCCATCCAGAGGGTCAGGGTCGCTTTATCATAGGCCGGCAGCTTTTGAGCTTCAGGATAAGAGAATTTGTAAGCAATTAAACTGGATACCAGCATTTCCTCCAGCACCAGTCCGATCACGATGAATATAAGAACTCTCTTATTAATGACAAACAAATCTTTGAATTTCATAATGTATCCTTAATAAATTACTATAATTTTAAATTCCTGATGATTACCGCATTGGGTACTTTCTCAGGATCTTTTTAAGCTGCAATAAAGGCTTAACCTTTGCTTGATTTATGTCTTTTTAGCTCCGCTTAATCTAATAATAGAAGGAACACTAGCTAATATATTCGACGGTTTGGCTAATATTCCTTCGGAGCAGGGGCCGGCTGTTTTACTTTCCACTGGTTTCCGATTCGGCTTGGCCCGTCAATAAATATCGCTTTCCTGGAACTGCGATGTTGTCTGATTTCAAATGGGTATCTGATAGCATAAAAAGCCCCGGGATGCTTTCGAATCCAGGGGCTTTTTAAACTGACGGTTAGGATTTACTGATTAAGACAGGAACCATCCCGAAGTCCCATTCCGCTGCCGCCCTGACCGCGACCGGTTCCGGCGCCTGATCCTTGAGCTGAGCCATTGCCTTTACCCATTCCGTTGCCGGCTCCCAATCTTTGACCTGAACCACTGGCATTGCCCATTCCGCTGCCGGCACCGAAGCAGGCGCCCATGGTCTGGCCTACCCGGGCTTGCCCGGTGCCATCACAATTGACCTGGTTTTCTTCCAGGGCTTCAATGATCGCGTCGGCCCGTTCCTGGGTCATAGTTCCAGCTTCAACTCTGGAGTTCAGCCGGTCCTTTTTTATCTCCATGACTTCAGCCTGAAATTCAGTCAGCACTCCAGCCTCACTGGCTATGGTGCCATAGGTATTTCCTGTTTCTGCTCTTTCAGTCACAACACTTTCGACTGTTCTGTTGGTTAATCCTGCCACTGCTTCTGCCGGGTTGCTGTAGGCAGATGCTGCCAGAGCTGCTGCTGATACCGCTCCAATAGTCACTACTACAGTTCCCAGGGCAATAAATTTTTTTATGGTGTTCATTTTTAAAAACTCCTTTCTTGTACGGTTTATTATCCTCAACAGATATTCAAAATCTGCTGTGCTTAAATAATAAACATAAAATATGGCAAAAGTGTGTTTAAGATAAATAATTTTATGACATTTAACCGAATCAAAAACATAAAAATGCCGCAGAAAAACTTTATAATCTAATATATGGAGGTTGATATATATGCCTGCTATATTGATTGCCGATGACAACCAGCAGATCACGTCGATTCTGGGAGAATATGCGAAAAAGGAAGGCTATGATCCCATCATTGCGCTGGATGGGTTGGATGCCCTGGAGCAGTATAAGCGAAAGAAACCGGATATAATACTGCTCGATGTTATGATGCCTGGAATGGATGGGTTTGAGCTCTGCCGGGAGATACGCAAAACATCCAATGCGCCTGTAATAATGGTAACTGCCCGGGGGGAGGATTATGAAAAGATTATGGGGCTGGATATTGGAGCGGATGACTATATCGTAAAACCTTTCTCACCAGGCGAGGTTATGGCCCGGGTAAGAGCTATCCTGCGCAGAATTGAGAGAGAAGACTCCCGCAGCGATCAGCTGTTCAGCTTTGATAACCTGTCTATAAATCTGGAAGACTATTCGGTTGCGGTTGACGGTGTTAATGTATCATTGACCAAGAAGGAATTCGAGTTATTATGGACATTAGCCAGCCATAATAATAAGGTGTTTTCCCGGGATAACCTTCTGGACAGCCTGTGGGGGCATGACTATTTCGGAGACAGCCGCACGGTAGACTCTCACATAAAAAGGCTGCGATCCAAACTGGACGTATTTACACATCCTAATTGGGAGATAAAAACCATATGGGGAGTTGGCTATAAATTTGAGGTAAAAACTGATGTTTAAAAACAGAATTGCATTAAAACTGGCTTCGTATTTTGCATTGGCCCTGCTGGTATTTTCTTTCATCATAGGCGGCGTTTTTTTTATCCTTTTTAAAAATTATACGGTGGAACTGCACCAGGAAGATATGGAAAAAAGAGCAGCCAGCATAGCCCAGACCCTATCGGAATTTAAGTCAAGCAATAGTAATGGCAGGCAGGGCAGTGGTTACGGTGCCTATCTTCGATTTATTAACGATATTGCCATGACTGATGTTTGGATTGTTGATCAGAACCGGGATCTTATCACCAGAGGGCAGGGTATGGGGGGGATGGGCAAAGAATACGTATATTCGGATTTGCCTGCCGATGCAGACCGCGTAATATCAGAGGTTTTCACAGGTAAAACCGCATTCAGTGAGGGTTTTAGTTCTTTACTTAATGCACCCACCCTGACCGTGGGCACCCCTATAATGGCCGCTGATGGGGAAATAATCGGTGTGGTCTTGCTGCATTCACCGATTGATGGAATAAATAAGGCCATAGCTGATGGTTTTGCCGCCCTGGCCATTAGTATGTTGGCCGCCCTGCTGATTGCATTATCACTGTCCATCTTATTTTCTATTAGCTTCACCCGGCCTCTAAATCGGATGAAAAATACCGCCATGCTTCTGGCAGACGGTGATTACACCGCCCAAACTGAAATCCGGCAAAATGATGAACTGGGTGAATTGGCTACAGCCCTGGATATATTGAGCGATCGACTTGAACAAGCCAAGCAGGATCGGGTCAAGCTGGAACAGCTGCGGCGTGACTTTGTGGCCAATATTTCCCACGAGCTTAGAACCCCCATAACAGTAATCCGTGGTTCCCTGGAAGCCTTGTATGACGGAGTGGTAACGGATCCGGAGCAGATCAAGAGTTACCAGGAGCAGATCATGTTTGAAACCAGGTTTCTGCAAAGGCTGGTGGGCGACCTGCTAGATCTGTCCAGACTGCAGAATACTGATTTTGAAATAGAAGAACAGGAAATTAACTTCGTTGATGTAATAGATGATGTTACCCGCAGTATGTACCATATTGCCAAAGACAAAGGAGTAAGAATCGAAGTGGCCAGAGACAACAGCCTGGAACACATTTGGGGTGATTATGGCCGGCTCAGGCAAATGCTGATGATCTTACTAGACAATGCCGTGAAATTTTCGCCCGAGCAGGGAGTGGTAAAGCTGACCTTGAAGGATAGGGTATTATCTATTATTGATAATGGAGCCGGAATAGAAGCCGGGAACCTCCCTTATATTTTCGATCGCTTCTATAAAGCCCGTTCCGAGCAGAATAAAAGCGGAACCGGTTTAGGTTTGGCTATAGCCAAACAGATAGCCGACCGGCATGACATCACTATTTCGGTAGAAAGCGAACCAAACGTAGAAACCGAATTTAAACTAAAATTTTAGGGAAACGGGGACAGGTTCCTTTACCCAGTCCCGATAACTATTGGGTAAAGGAACCTGTCCCCG
>CAZBKS010000270.1:0-3981 GCA_964492475.1 uncultured Syntrophomonas sp.
TAAACAGGTGACAGCAGAGGAATTATAAATAGAACAATAATTAACATGATGAGCACAATCTGCCACCAGCAACCCTTTATGGTATTGCAATCAAATATCCAATTTTTTAAAGCAGCAGCTGTTAATTTGTGCAGAAATCCTGATAAATTCATTTTTCCCATAGAAACCTCTCTATAACCGCATATTAATAATTCTAACCACTTCTTATATATTCTAGTATAAAAACACCATATTGGCTAAAAAAATCTAGCGATTCATATAAAATATTGATTATATTGCAAAAAACTTGCTGGGATGCATAAACATGCAGCAGCCGTCGACGGAGCATGATAGAAACACCCACCCTTCACCCTCCGGGTACTACCCCGAAACGGGACAACTGATGTGCATTCACTTCGTTACTGCACTATTAAGGTTGCTGATGTTCCCGTTGGTCACTATTAATGTTGCACCCTATCGGGCACTACAGATACTCCCGTTGGTCGTAATTAAGGTGGCGGGTACAACTCTGGTCGTTTTCAATATGATGCTGGGAGGTGAAGCGACGGAAGGAGGCGAGCACCATGGACGGGTGAGAGTGACGCTCCGCACGGATGCGGAATTGGAGCGTCCCCCTTGAACCGCAGGACGAGCAGTTGGTGTTTCCTATGCAGAGTCTTGGCGACGGAATATTCATGCATCCAAGCCAGCGCATTATACCTTTTGGCAGTGAATCAATATTAATATTCTGTTAATGAAAAAAATGGCAGTAAACTGCTGCATATAAAACCGTATACTATAGTACTCAAGGAATATTTGTTCTTATTCTGCTGTCTTTCGAATATTATCCGGAATTTTAAGAAAACCATAGTCATTTATTGACATGCAGCAGAAATATGCTAAAATTCTACATGTGCTAAATAACAGAGAAGTTAATAAATAACCGAAAGGGAGGTTTGGGAATTAAAACAATATTAGGGAGGCGATATTATTGCAGTCTTTAGGGCGTCATGTACTTGCCGAGGTGTACGGATGTCGGTTTGATGTTTTAAATGATGTCCGGCAGGTTGAGGACATCATGGTTAACGCTGCTTTGGAGGCTGGCGCTGAAGTCAGAGAAGTTGTATTTCACAAATTCAGCCCGCAGGGTGTGAGTGGAGTGGTTGTGATTTCAGAGTCTCACCTGGCGATTCATACTTGGCCTGAATTGGGGTATGCTGCTGTTGATGTCTTCACCTGTGGGGATTCAGTTAATCCGTGGGATGCATGTAAATATCTCCAGGAAAAATTTGAAGCACATTACGTGGATGCTTCCGAAGTTAAACGGGGATTAATTGAAAAACAGGAAGAGCGCCTGGCGGTAAATATTTAGGAGGGATACTATTTTAGTAGACCGATGCAGGTTTAGATATAGTTTTAACTGTCTCTAACAAGCCTTACTTGAATTTGAACTGCAAGTAAGGCTTGTTTTTATTTAAGCCTATCCGGGACGGCGCATAAAAAATATTGCAAGAAGACAGGAATTTTCCTATATAATATATAGATGAGTTAAATGCAAATCAGTGATCGATTATAATGAATATCATAACCATTGATTAAGGAAAAAAATACATAGAGAAGATTGGGGCGTTCAGCTATAAAATAGATATAAGGGTTAATCAGGAGAGAGAAAGATGGAAGCGGAGGATCTGAGGGGGATAGTTATGGTTTTTCAATTTACCAGGGATTTGAGTTCGGAATTACTTGATGTAGATGGGGTATTTAAAACCAGCATACTGCCCTGGTGGCAGGAAATAGAGACTTACATTGAATTAATAAGGTCGGACCATACCTGGAAAACACTCCCGGCAATTGTATTCAGTATTTATCGGGGCACAGGTTTGAATCGGGAGTTCTGTATAACAATGGCCAATATTTTTAAAATTCTTTATCTATCTGTTTTTATCCATGAGTTAATTAAGGATGACGAAGAGGGACAAGAATATAACCAGGACATGCAGTTTTCAATACTTATAGGTGATTATATGTTTGGCCGTATCCTGGCACTGCTTGTTGAGGCTGAAGCGGACATGCTTTTGCCTGCATTGGCGGATATGATTTGTGAAATTAATGAAGGAATGGTAAAAAGATATAAACTTGCTGCGAGCCAGGAGGAATTTGTAGAGAGTACCAGAGCTTCTTTTTATAAAACTGCTTTTTTAACTGCAGCTTATTGTGCCGGGAAAAATATAGAAGAACAAGGATGTTTCAAAGAAGCGGGTTATAAACTGGGAATGGCCTTGGAATTTTTGAAAGAGGAAGTACTGCGGGAAGAAGCTTTATCTTATCTGGGAGATAGTGAAAAGTTGTTGAGCCCTGAGCAGGGAAGCAGGATCAGCACCTCAATGGGACCTATCTATGAAGAAATGCGCAGTTTTCTTACCGCCGGCAACAAACTGGCAGTAGTATAGTTATTCGAATCAATCTACTGCTGCTGGGGTGTATATTGTAAAATAATTGTAAATGGCAGGCTTTATACAAGCATGCCGTTTATTATGAAAACCGATTAATACGGGGGGATAGCTTTGGCATATAAGGATTTGCAGGAATTTATCCAGGTCTTGGAAAACAATGGCGAATTAATACGCATTAGTACTGAAGTTGATCCGGAATTGGAAATTACCGAAATAACCGATCGGGTCAGCAAAATGTGCGGACCGGCCTTGCTGTTTGAAAATGTTAAAGGATCATATATGCCAGTATTGATTAATGCTTATGGCAGTAGAAATCGTATGGCTTTAAGCCTGGGGGTCCAGAACCTGGATGATATTGCTGCCGAGATCATGAAATTCATACAGATTGCAGATAATGTGCCTGCTTCTATGTTGGATAAGGTTAAAATACTCCCTCGGTTGGCACAAATTTCATCTTATATGCCTAAAATGGTTAAAAATGGGGCCTGCCAGGAAGTGGTAGATTACCAACCTTCTCTGGATAATTTACCGGTTCTAAAATGCTGGCCGGAAGATGCCGGTTGCTTTATAACTCTGCCTCAGGTTTACACTAAAAATCCAGAAAATGGCAAGAGAAATATGGGAATGTATCGTCTGCAGGTATTTGATGCCATTACTACCGGTATGCACTGGCATATTCATCACGACGGGGCTGAGAATTATCGAAAAAACTGTGAATTAGGCAAGGCTACCGAGGTTGCTGTTGCCCTGGGAGGAGACCCGGCCATAACTTATGCTGCCACTGCGCCCCTGCCCAAAGATATTGATGAGTTAATATTTGCCGGCTTCCTAAGAAAAAAACCAGTGGAATTGGTTAAGTGCAAAACCGTTGATCTGGAAGTCCCGGCCGATGCGGAAATAATTATTGAGGGTTATGTTGATCCCAGTGAGAGAAGAGTTGAAGGACCATTTGGCGACCATACCGGTTATTACTCCCTGGCAGGTGAGTATCCGGTATTTCACATTAGCTGCATCACTCATAGAAAAAATCCAGTTTATCCCACGACTATTGTAGGTAAGCCTCCTCAGGAGGATTGTTATATGGCCCTGGCCACCGAACGTATATTCCTGCCGCTGTTGAAGTTCCAGCTGCCTGAGGTTGTCGATATGCACTTGCCTATGGAAGGAGTATTTCACAATTGTGTGCTGCTGTCTATAAAAAAGAGTTTCCCCGGGCATGCCAGGAAAATAATGAGTTCGCTCTGGGGTATGGGACAGATGATGTTTGCCAAATTTATTATAGTTGTTGATGAAGATGTGAATGTGCAAAATGTTTCTGAAGTTATGTGGAAAGTATTTAATAATGTTGATCCACGAAGAGATACAATGATTGTTGACGGTCCCCTGGAAGTTTTAGACCATTCTGCTCCATTGCCATTGCTCGGTTCCAAAATGGGTATAGATGCTACTAGAAAATTACCGGAAGAGGGACATAATCGGGAGTGGCCCAAGGATATAGCTATGAGCGAGGATATCATTAACATGGTAAATAAAAGATGGAGCGAATACG